>JAZREO010000107.1:0-16928 GCA_045660845.1 Eubacteriales bacterium | reverse complement strand
GTCCCCTACCATGATCAGACGGCTACCGAAGGGCAGCGCTTCCAGCAGAGCTTCAAAGAGAAGGCTGTCCACCATAGACATTTCGTCCACGATCAGCACCTCGCACTTCAAGGGATTAGAGCCGTTATGAGCGAAAGCACCACTGCCCGGCTGCACCTCCAAAAGGCGGTGGATGGTCTGGGCTTTCCGCTGGCAGACTTGGCTCATCCGCTTGGCGGCGCGTCCGGTGGGAGCGCAAAGCTCCACCCGGTAGTTCAACGCCTCAAAAAGGGCGATCATCCCCCGAAGAGTGGTGGTCTTACCTGTACCCGGTCCGCCGGTCAACACCATGACCCGATTTTCCACCGCGGCACGGATCGCCTCCTCCTGAGCATATTCATAAAAGATCCCCAACTTATTCTGGCTCTTTTTGATCTTATCCTCGATATTCCGGATCTCCTGCTTGCCAAACTGCATCAGCAGCTTGAGTTTTTCCGCAGATTTTGTTTCCGCTTTATAATAGTTGGGCAGATAGATGACCTCCCGCCCGTTGATGACTGCCTGCACCAGTTGGTGACGCTCGCACATATTCTCTACCGCGATCTCCACCTCTTCCAGGCTGACCTCCACGTACTGCGCCCCCAAAGGCAGCAGTTTTTCCTTGGGCAGGAAGCAATGTCCGTTTTGCAGATTATGGGTCAAAATATATTTGACGCAATAGCCCACCCGCAGCTCGTCCGCCGGCCGAACACCGGAGGAAAGGGCAAGATTATCTGCATTTTGAAAGGAAAAGCCCTCGATATCCTCCCAAAGTCGGTAGGGGTTCTCCATGACTACCTGAGGCGCCATAGCACCGTATTCCCGGGCGACCTTCACCGCCAAGGCAGGAGTGATGCCCATTTCATGGAGCGCCATCAAGGTTTCTCTGGTTCCCACTGTTTCCCGGAATGCGTCGGAGAGCTTCCGTGCCCGCTCCTTGGTGATTCCCTTGATCTGGGTCAGTTGCAGCGGCTCATGCTCCAGAATCTCAAAACTATCCTCCCCAAACCGCTCCACGATCTTACGGGCGGTAGCGGGACCGATCCCTTTGACAGCGCCGCTGAGCAGAAACTTTGTAATTCCATCCAGTTCGCCGGGGAAACTTTTTTCGATCTCTTCGCAAACAAATTGGCGTCCGTAGGTAGCGTGATCCGTCCAGTTTCCCACAGCATTGACTAATTCGCCGGGGTAGATAGAAACACAGGTGCCCACCGCGACAGTCAGGATCCCTTCGCAGTCCAAGGTAAAGACCCGATAGCCGGTGCTCTCATTTTCATAGATTACCTCTTCCACAGTACCCTCAATTTGTTCCTCCACGGCAGACACCCCCTTTATACATTAGTAAATTATATTATATCATCGTTTGCCGGGTCTGTAAATAAAACCCATGGATTTTTTTCGCAGTAAAGCTTCACCTCCCGGCGGGCAGCAGGCGAAAGCCCTTGATTGACGATCTCCAGGACCGTTTCTCGAGAGCCGATATTTAGTTGCTCCGCCTTTAGAAGCAAGGTGTTGAGCAGATATTCCACATGAGGCTCATCCCCTTCCAGTTCCACTCGAAAAACAGTCTTTCCCACCGATCTCACCCGACGGAGTGACAACATCTCCAGCACACCCAAAACACATTGCAGCACGCCGATCACCGCAAAAAAGGACAGGATCACCCACATCATATGTACCATCATAGCCATTCCTCCTACTATACAATATGCGCTAAGAAGGTGAATGGTTCAAAAAAGGGGCTGTAAAAAAACGAATGTTTTTTACAGCCCCTTTTTTAGGGGATCGAAAAAATTGTTTGAAACTTTCAAATCGAGCCGTAGGCTTGCCCGACGGCGTACAGAGGTACGCCGAGTGGCGAGATTTGGAAGTAGCAAAAGGCATTTATAAAAAGAAAAACGATTGCATATTGCGATCGTTTTTCTTCCTTTATGGTCATTTATACGAAGAAATTTGATTGAAAAGCCTTTATTCTTCTTGCCTTTTGCGGTTCAGACTATTTTTACATCCCCTTTACATTATTTTTCAATATAGGCACGAATTTCATCCGCAACAGAGGTATCCTCCCAGGGAAGGTTCAAGTCCTCGCGCCCCATATGACCGTAGCTGGAAGTAGGGGTATAGATAGGACGGCGAAGATCAAAGTTCTTAATGATTGCGGCAGGGCGCAGATCAAAGAACTTGGCAATCACCTCGTTGATCTTCTCCTCAGAAACGGAAGCCGTTCCAAAGGTATCCACCGAAACAGATACCGGGCTTGCAACACCGATGGCGTATGCCAACTCGATCTCACACTTTTTAGCAAGACCCGCCTTCACAATATTTTTCGCAACATGGCGAGCAGCATAGGCAGCAGAACGGTCTACCTTGGTGGGGTCCTTACCGGAGAAGGCCCCGCCGCCATGGCGTCCGTACCCGCCGTAGGTATCCACAATGATCTTCCGACCGGTCAGACCGCTATCACCCTGAGGTCCGCCCACAACAAAGCGCCCGGTGGGGTTGATATAAAACTTCGTGTCGATCAACAGCTCAGCAGGAATGATGGGACGGATCACCTTATCCAGGATATCCCGGCGCAACTCCTCCAGCGAGATCTTGGGGCTATGCTGAGAAGAAACCACCACCGTATCCACCCGGACAGGACGATCATCCTCGTACTCTACCGTCACCTGGGTCTTGCCATCGGGACGAAGGTAGGGCAGGATCCCTTCCTTCCGTACGAAGGTCAGCTGTTTTGCCAATTTATGTGCCAGGGAGATCGCCAGAGGCATCAGTTCCTCGGTTTCATCAGAAGCGTAACCAAACATCATGCCTTGGTCGCCGGCACCGGTAGACATGGCAGCGTCTTCGTCGCCGCCCTTGGCTTCCCATGCCTGATCCACACCCATGGCGATATCGGGAGACTGACGATCCAGGGTGATCATCACACCGCAGGTATCGCAGTCAAAACCGTACTTCGCCCGGTCATAGCCGATCTCCCGGATGGTCTCCCGGACAATGCTCTGATAATCCACCTGAGCGGTGGTAGTGATCTCGCCCATGACATGGACAGTGCCGGTGGTAACAGTAGTCTCGCAAGCCACCCGCGCTTCCGGATCGATGGCTAAGATGGCATCCAGAATACTATCGGAAATGCGATCACAAATCTTATCGGGATGACCTTCGGTCACCGATTCAGAGGTAAATAAATAATTTCTTCCCATTTTTCTTCTCCTTACAAAAAAAGCGCCCTTGGATATCAAGAGCGCTAAAACACTTATCTTCCGGATATGATCCGCAGGATTTGACACCTTACTAACGCAGGTTGTCGGGCTTCGCAGGGCCTGTTCCCTCTGCCACTCTTGATAAGACGATATTGAATTTACTTATATATGATACTTTATAACAAAATATTTGTCAAGATTTATCTTTTTAAAATCGGGGAAAGTTTTTTATAGACTAAAAAACAAAGTACGGAAACCACGATCCCCTTTACAGCGGTGAAGGGCAGGTTGAAGATCAGCAGGGATTCCAAAATGCTGTCCACAGCCGGCAGAATATCCTGATACGCCGCCAAGATCACTGCTTTAGGGATCATAATTTTATAGTAAATGGGATAGGTAATGAAGTAATTGATCGCCACGCAGGCAACCCCCATGGTCAGCGAGCCGGTCAGCGAACCGATCAAGGCGGAGCTGCGGCTTTTTCGGTGGCGGTAGATCAGTCCCGCAGGCAGCACCAAAAAGACCCCCATCAAGAAGTTTGCCAGTTCCCCCACACCGGCGGTAGAGGTAACAAACAAATGAAGGGCATTTTTGACAAAACAGACCAGCACACCATAGAGCGGACCGTAAGCAAAGGAAGCGATCAGCGCAGGCAGCTCAGAGAAATCGAATTTAATGAAAGAGGGTACGATGGGGATACCGAATTCCAGCATCATCAATACAAAACCCACTGCACCCATTAAGGCAGTTGCAACAAAAGCACGCAGATTACTTTTTTTCATAGAAGAACCCTCAAAAAAAATATTCTCCCCGATGAAATCATCGGGGAGAATACAATATTAGTAAATCTCAGTACTACTTCTATCATCCGGACTATACCGTCGGTTCAGGAATTGCACCTGATCATGCGCCCATGAGCGCTCGCAGACTTTACTGCCGGTGGGGAATCGCACCCCGCCCCGAAGTATGATTTAAAGTTTTACTTACTCGTTGATCGCGGTAACAACGCCGGAACCAACAGTACGGCCACCCTCACGGATAGCGAAACGCAGACCCTCTTCGATTGCGATCGGAGTGATCAGCTCAACGTCCATAACAACGTTGTCGCCAGGCTTGCACATATCTACGCCATCGGGCAGAGTGATAACGCCGGTAACGTCGGTAGTTCTGAAATAGAACTGAGGACGATAGTTGGTGAAGAAGGGGCTATGACGACCACCCTCGTCCTTGGTCAGAACGTAAACCTGACCCTTGAACTTGGTATGGGGATGGATGGAACCGGGCTTAGCCAGAACCTGACCACGCTTGATGTCGGTTCTGTTGATACCACGCAGCAGAGCGCCAACGTTATCACCAGCCTCAGCGTAGTCCAGCAGCTTGCGGAACATCTCGATACCGGTAACAACAGTCTTGCGAGCTTCGTCAGCCAGACCAACGATCTCAACTTCCTCGTTCAGCTTCAGCTGACCTCTCTCAACACGGCCGGTAGCAACAGTACCACGACCGGTGATGGTGAAGACGTCCTCAACGGGCATCAGGAAGGGCTGATCAGCCTTACGCTCGGGGGTGGGGATATAAGAGTCAACATTGTCCATCAGCTCAAGGATAGGAGCATAAGCGGGATCGTTGATATCGTTGCTTGCGCACTCGATAGCGCCCAGAGCGGTACCACGGATGATGGGAATATCATCACCGGGGAACTCGTACTCGTTCAGCAGATCACGGATCTCCATCTCGACCAGATCCAGCAGCTCTTCGTCGTCAACCTGATCGCACTTGTTCATGAAAACAACGATGTTGGGAACGCCGACCTGACGGGACAGCAGGATGTGCTCACGGGTCTGGGGCATGGGGCCGTCAGCCGCGGAAACAACCAGGATCGCACCGTCCATCTGAGCAGCACCGGTGATCATGTTCTTAACGTAGTCAGCATGTCCCGGGCAGTCAACGTGAGCATAGTGACGAGAATCGGTCTCATACTCAACGTGAGCGGTGTTGATGGTAATACCTCTTTCTCTCTCTTCGGGAGCCTTATCGATATCACCGTACTCAGAATAAGCAGCCTGACCCTTAAATGCCAGCACCTTGGTGATAGCAGCAGTCAGAGTGGTCTTACCATGGTCAACGTGGCCAATGGTACCAATGTTTACATGGGGTTTGCTTCTTTCAAATTTAGCCTTTGCCATTTTGAAAATCCTCCTAAAAAGAATTGATCGATAAATTAATTTTAATATAAACTATTGCAGATTGCAAGTGTTTTTTAAGAATTATTCGCTCTTTTGACGAGAAGTGATGATCTTCTCAGCGATATTCTTGGGAACCTCCAGGTAGGAGTGGGGCTGCATGGTGTACTGACCACGACCCTGGGACTTACTCCGCAGGTCAGTAGCGTAACCAAACATCTCGCTCAGAGGAACCAGAGCGTCGATCTGACGGGCGCCGGGGATGGCTTCCATACCCTGCACCTGACCACGGCGGCTGTTCAGGTCGCCGATAACGTCGCCCATATATTCCTCAGGTACCACAACGACCACCTGCATGATGGGCTCCATCAGAACGGGGTTACCCTTCTTCATAGCGTCCTTGATAGCCATAGAACCGGCGATCTTAAATGCCATTTCAGAGGAGTCGACCTCATGATAGGAACCATCGTACAGAGTAACCTTCAGGTCAACAACAGGGAATCCGGCAATGATACCGCCCTGGATAGCGCCCTGGATACCGGCGTCAACAGCGGGGATATATTCCTTGGGAATAGCACCGCCGACGACTTCGTTGAGGAACTCATAGCCCTTACCGGACTCATTGGGCTCAACACGGATCTTAACGTGACCGTACTGACCCTTACCACCGGACTGACGGGCATACTTCATATCGGAAGCGCAAGCAGCCTTGATGGTCTCCTTATAGGCAACCTGGGGAGCACCAACATTTGCCTCGACCTTGAACTCACGCAGCAGACGATCAACGATGATCTCCAGATGGAGCTCACCCATACCGGCGATAATGGTCTGACCGGTTTCTTCGTCTGTATAGGTCCGGAAGGTAGGATCTTCTTCTGCCAGTTTGGCAAGAGCGACCGCCATCTTCTCCTGAGAAGCCTTGGTCTTGGGCTCGATGGCAACACGGATAACAGGATCGGGGAATTCCATGGACTCCAGGATCACAGGACGGCTCTCGTCGCAAAGAGTATCACCGGTGGTGACATTCTTCAGACCGACAGCGGCAGCGATATCGCCGGTGAATACCTCGGTAATATCCTGACGATTGTTGGCGTGCATTGCAACGATACGACCGATACGGTCCTTATTGCCCTTGGTGGAATTATAGATATGGCTGCCGGCAGTCAGCATACCGGAATAGACCCGGAAGAAGCACAGCTTACCGACAAAGGGATCGGTCATGATCTTGAATGCCAGAGCAGCAAAGGGCTCCTTATCATCAGCATGACATTCGATCTCCTCGCCATCATCGTCGATACCCTTGATCGCAGGGATATCCAAAGGAGAGGGCATATAAGCAACGATGTTGTCCAGCAGCATCTGAACGCCCTTGTTCCGGTAAGCGGTACCGCAGCAAACGGGGACCATGGTATTATCGATGGTCGCGTTACGGATCGCCTTACGGATCTCCTCTTTGGTGAGCTCTTCGCCCTCCAGGTACTTCATCATAAGCTCTTCATCGGTCTCAGCAACTGCCTCGATCAGCTCATCATGGTACTTCTGGGCAAGCTCTTTCATATCTTCGGGAATGGGCTCCTCGCGGAAGTCCTTACCCTGATCGTCGTAATAGACCTCAGCGTTCATCTCGATCAGATCGACGATACCGCGGAAGGTATCTTCGAAGCCGATGGGAAGCTGAACGGGAACGGCATTACACTTCAGACGATCCTTCATCATCTGAACGACGCGGTAGAAATCAGCACCCATGATATCCATCTTATTGATGAATGCCATACGGGGTACGCGATACTTATCAGCCTGACGCCATACGGTCTCAGACTGGGGCTCAACGCCGCCCTTAGCGCACAGAACGGTAACAGAACCGTCCAGTACACGCAGGGAACGCTCAACCTCAACGGTAAAGTCCACGTGACCCGGGGTGTCGATGATGTTCAGACGGTGACCCTTCCACTGACAAGTGGTAGCAGCGGAGGTAATGGTAATACCACGCTCCTGCTCCTGCTCCATCCAGTCCATGGTCGCATCGCCATCATGGGTCTCACCGATCTTATGGTTTCTGCCGGTGTAGAAGAGGATACGCTCGGTAGTAGTCGTCTTACCGGCATCGATGTGCGCCATGATACCGATATTACGATACTTTTCCAGTTGGAATTCTCTAGGCATATTTTCTCCTTCCTACGCTTCGATTACCATCTGTAATGAGCGAAAGCTCTATTAGCCTCAGCCATCTTATGGGTATCGTCACGCTTCTTGACAGCGCCGCCGGTCTCATTGATCGCATCCATGATCTCGCCAGCCAGACGCTCACACATATACTTCTCGTTTCTGTTTCTGGAGTACAGAGTCAACCAACGCAGACCCAGGGTCTGACGGCGATCAGCACGTACTTCCATAGGAACCTGGTAAGTGGCACCACCAACACGGCGAGCCTTAACTTCCAGCTTAGGCATGATGTTTTCCATCGCCTCGGCAAAAGCATCCAGGGGATCCTTGCCGGTCTTTTCTTTTACGATATCGAATGCATCGTAAACGATTTTCTGAGCAACACCCTTCTTACCATCGTACATGATATTGTTGATCAACTTCGCAACAACAACACTGCCGTACACGGGATCGGGGAGCACTTCTCTTCTGGGGACAAAGCCTCTTCTGGGCATGTTCTTCCCTCCTTCATAATTATGATATCATTGGTACTCGAAGAAATTTTTCTCCGTCAGCCGTTTTTAAGACTTTATCCTATTTATATATAAAAACAAAATAAAGTTTAAAAAATCAACTGATGTTTGCAGGCTGTACCTTATTTTTTGCCTGCTTTAGCCTTCTTAGCGCCGTACTTGGAACGGGCCTGGTTACGGTTGGCAACACCCTGGGTATCCAAGGTACCACGGATAATGTGGTAACGAACACCGGGGAGGTCCTTTACACGTCCGCCGCGGATCAGAACCACACTATGCTCCTGCAGATTGTGGCCAATACCGGGGATGTAAGAGGTAACCTCAACGCCGTTGGTAAGACGGACTCTGGCGATCTTACGCAGAGCAGAGTTCGGCTTCTTGGGGGTAGCGGTCTTGACAGCAGTGCAAACGCCACGCTTCTGAGGGCTAGCGGTATCGGTGGGCTGATTTTTCAGCGTGTTGAAACCTCTGTTCAGAGCGGGAGCGGTAGACTTCTTGACGGAGACCTCTCTGCCTTTACGAACCAACTGGTTAAAGGTGGGCATGAAAACAACTCCTTTCCTTCATATTTTTATATTAAAAAACCTCTCGCAGGCTTTTTAACCAAAATTTTTATGCCGCACAAGGAAAGTTTATCCAACTTTTACAAGATTAATCCTGTAAAAACGCCCGTGCGGGACCAATTTACATGATACCACACGGGCGTGTTATTTGTCAATCTTTTTTTACAAGATTTTTCAGGTATTCAGCGGATTTCAGTCGCCGATGTTTTCCTCAGCAGACTCCACCACAGCTTCCAGTTCCAGATTGCGGTACTGCTCCATACCGGTACCGGCGGGAACCAGACGACCAATGATAACATTTTCCTTCAAGCCGACCAGCGGATCCACCTTGCCGCGGATAGCGGCATCGGTCAGGACCTTGGTGGTCTCCTGGAAGGATGCAGCGGAAAGGAAACTATCGGTTGCCAGGGACGCCTTAGTAATACCCAGCAGAACAGGAGAAGCGACGATCAGATTGATTCCGGCCTCACCCGCATCGATGCGAGCCTGCAGTTCTTTGTTGCGGTCCTCCACATCGTAGCGATCCACCAGAGTACCCAGCAGCATATCCGGCTGGGGATTTTCCTCAATGCGGACCTTACGGATCATCTGACGAACGATGACCTCAATATGCTTATCGTTGATATCAACACCCTGCAGACGGTAAACGTTCTGAACTTCCTTGATCAGGTAGTCCTGAGCAGCGATATCGCCCAGCAGACGCAGCACATCGTGGGGGTTGATGACACCGTCGGTGATGATCTGACCCTTTTCCACCCGCTGACCCTGCAGGTTCTCGCGGAACTTCAGACCGAAGGGGATATTGATATGCACCTCTTCCCCATCGTCGGTGGTGATGATAACGGGGGTGCAGTTATCCTTCACATCCCGCTCGCTGGTATCACGAACGATAACACCGGTCGCCTCGGCAAGAACCGCCGCCTTCTTGGGACGGCGTGCCTCAAACAGTTCCTCAACACGGGGCAGACCCTGCGTAATATCTCCACCCGACGCAACACCGCCGGTATGGAAGGTTCTCATGGTCAGCTGAGTACCCGGCTCACCGATGGACTGAGCGGAAATGATACCGACAGCCTCGCCGGCATTGACGGGATGACCGTTTGCCAGGTTGGCACCGTAGCACTTGGCGCAGACGCCATGATGAGAACGACAGGTCAGAGCAGACCGAATCTCAAGCCGCTCCACACCCTTAGACTCGATGAGATCCACATCGGCGTCATTGAGGAGCTTATCCGTACCGATCAGCACCTCACCGGTAGCATCATCCACAAAGGGATGGACCAGGTAGCGACCGATCAAGCGGTCACGGAGCTTTTCGATCACCGTATCACCCTCAGCGATCTTGGAAACAAAGATACCCTCGGTGGTACCGCAATCCGCCTCGCGGATGATAACATCCTGGGCAACGTCCACCAGACGGCGAGTCAGATAACCGGAGTCCGCGGTACGCAGAGCGGTATCTGCCATACCCTTACGGGCACCTCTGGAAGAAATGAAGTATTCCAGTACATTCAGACCCTCACGGAAGTTTGCCCGGATGGGGATCTCAATGGCTTTACCGGAGGTGTTCGCCATCAAGCCACGCATACCTGCCAGCTGACGAATCTGGTTCATGCTACCACGCGCACCGGAGTTCGCCATCATATAGATGGGGTTGAACTCGTCCAGATAATTCTTCAGCTCATCGGTAACCAGCTTGGTGGTTTCATCCCAGGTATTGATAACCAGCTGATAACGCTCGTCCTCGGAGATCAGACCGCGACGATAGCTGGCAAGGATCTTGGTGATCTTCTTTTCCGCCTCTTCAATCAGTTCGTACTTCTTGGGCGGTACGGTCATATCGCTGGCAGCAACGGTAATGGAGCCGCGGGTAGAATACTTAAAGCCCTGCGCCTTAACCATATCCAGCATTTCTGCAGTAACGGTGCTGCCCTTTTCTTTGATGCAGCGATAGATGATCTTATCCAGGGTCTTCTTGGTAACGGTCTCCTGCACTTCCAGATCAAAGATCTTTTCGGGATCAGTACGATCTACCAGACCCAGATCCTGAGGAATTGCATAGTTGAAGATCAGCTGACCAACGGTACAGTTGATCAGGCGGCTCTCCATCTTGCCGTTCCACTCGCCGGTGCGGCGGATCCGGATGGGAGCATGCAGACCGATAACACCATTATCATAAGCCACAATGGCTTCGTTCTCGTCCTTAAAGGCCTTACCTTCACCGGGCTCATCGTGCTTGACGATAGTCAGGTAGTAGGAACCGAGAACCATATCCTGAGTAGGAACGGTAACCGGGTGACCGTCCTGGGGCTTCAGCAGGTTATTGGCGGAAAGCATCAGCAAGCGCGCCTCTGCTTGCGCCTCTGCGGAGAGGGGTACATGGACCGCCATCTGGTCGCCGTCGAAGTCGGCGTTAAATGCAGTACATACCAAGGGGTGCAGCTTCAGTGCACGTCCCTCCACCAGCACCGGCTCAAACGCCTGGATACCCAGACGGTGGAGAGTCGGCGCACGGTTCAAGAGAACAGGATGATCCTTGATAACGCTCTCCAGCGCATCCCAGACCTCCTTGCGCATCCGCTCGACCATCTTCTTGGCAGACTTAACGTTGGTTGCCAGACCGTCGGCTACCAGCTTCTTCATAACGAAGGGCTTGAACAGCTCGATGGCCATTTCCTTGGGCAGACCGCACTGATAGATCTTCAGTTCAGGACCGACAACGATAACCGAACGCCCGGAATAGTCCACACGCTTACCCAGCAGGTTCTGACGGAACCGACCCTGCTTACCCTTCAGCATATCGGAAAGGGACTTGAGGGGGCGGTTATTCTGACCGGTGACCGGGCGTCCGCGACGTCCGTTATCGATCAGCGCGTCCACTGCCTGCTGGAGGATCCGCTTCTCATTACGAATGATGACCTCAGGAGCACCCAGCTCCAGCAATCTCTTCAAACGGTTATTTCGGTTAATGACCCGACGATAGAGATCGTTCAGATCGGAGGTAGCGAAAGGACCGCCGTCCAGCTGAACCATGGGGCGGATCTCGGGGGGGATGACCGGAATGACATCCAGGATCATCCACTCAGGACGGTTGCCGGAGAGACGGAACGCCTCAACGACCTCCACCCGCTTGACTAAGCGGCTCTTCTTCTGACCGGATGCAGTCTCCAGCTCTTCCTTCAGCTCTACCGCCAGCTGATCCAGATCGATCTCGCTGAGCAGCATTTTGATCGCCTCGGCACCCATCATGGCCTTGAAGTCATCCTCATAACGCTCAGTATACTGGGCGTATTCGGTATCATTCAAGATCTGTTTTTTCATCAGCGGGGTGGTGCCGGGATCCACAACGATATAGGAATCGAAGTACAGCACCTTCTCCAGGTCCTTGGGGGAAACATCCAGCATCAGACCCATCCGGGCGGGGATGCCCTTAAAGTACCAGATATGGGAAACAGGAGCCGCCAGCTCGATATGACCCATCCGCTCGCGGCGGACCTTGGCTTTTGTTACCTCAACGCCACACTTTTCGCAGATCTTACCCTTGAATTTAATTCTCTTATACTTGCCGCAATGACATTCCCAGTCCTTGGTAGGTCCAAAGATCTTCTCACAGAACAGACCGTCCTTTTCAGGCTTCAGGGTCCGGTAGTTGATCGTTTCGGGCTTGGTAACCTCACCGTAAGACCACTCGCGGATCTTTTCAGGAGAAGCAAGACCGATTTTTACGGCTTCAAACGTATTGAATTCCATATATTAAATAGACTCCTTTCGCACTAAATCCTGCCGGACGATCATTCTTCAAACAACTTCAGATCATCAACCTGATCTTCATTGCTCTCATCATCGTCAAACAGATCGTTCTGATCACCGGTATCCTCTTCCTCATCGGACCAGTCATCAAGATCGCCGTCGTCCATTTCTTTGGTATTTTCCTTGCTCAGGTCGGCAGGCTCGTCGTCATCGTCAAACATATTGACCATGTCGGCACCGTCCTTCGCCTTGGCACGGAAGCGCGCCTCGTAGATATCGTCCTCGTCATCCTCAAAGGAGTCACGCAGGTCGATCTCCTTCATATCCTGATCCAGGCACTTGAAGTCCAGAGCCAGCGACTGCAGCTCCTTGACCAATACCTTGAAGGATTCGGGGATCCCCGGCTCGGGGATATTCTGACCCTTGACGATGGCTTCAAACGCCTTGACACGACCGACCACATCGTCGGACTTGACCGTCAGGATCTCCTGCAGGGTAGAAGCAGCGCCGTACGCTTCCAGCGCCCAGACTTCCATCTCACCGAAACGCTGACCGCCGAACTGGGCTTTACCACCCAACGGCTGCTGGGTGACTAAGCTGTACGGACCGGTGGAACGGGCATGGATCTTATCATCAACCAGGTGATGCAGCTTGAGGAAGTACATATAACCGACGGTAACCGGGTTATCGAAGGGCAGACCGGTACGTCCATCATAGAGGATGGTCTTACCATCTTCCCGCTTGCCGGCTTTCTGCAGACACTCGCGGATATCGCTCTCCACAGCACCGTCAAAGACCGGGGTCATAACCTTCCAGCCCAGCGCCTTGGCGGCGTAGCCCAGATGCACTTCAAGAACCTGACCGATATTCATACGAGAAGGTACGCCCAGGGGATTCAGGACGATATCCAGGGGAGTACCGTCGGGCAGGAAGGGCATATCCTCCTGAGGCAGGATACGGGAGATAACGCCCTTGTTACCATGGCGTCCTGCCATCTTATCGCCAACGCTGATCTTGCGCTTCTGCGCAATATAAACGCGGACGACCTTATTCACGCCGGGAGAAAGCTCGTCGCTGTTCTCCTGGGTAAAGATCTTGACATCAACGATGGTGCCGTATTCACCGTGGGGCACCCTGAGGGAGGTATCTCTCACCTCGCGCGCCTTCTCACCGAAGATGGCACGCAGCAGTTTTTCCTCTGCAGTCAGCTCGGTCTCACCCTTGGGGGTAACACGACCCACCAGGATATCGCCGGAATGGACCTCGGCACCGATGCGGATAATACCGCTGGCATCCAGATCCTTCAGGGCATCCTCACCCACATTGGGAACATCGCGGGTGATCTCCTCGGGACCCAGCTTGGTGCTTCTGGCTTCGATCTCATATTCCTCAATATGAATAGAGGTATAGAGATCCTCCTTGACCAGACGCTCATTCAGCAGGACAGCATCCTCGTAGTTATAACCCTCCCAGGTCATAAAGCCGATCAACATATTCCGGCCCAGAGCGATCTCACCGTTCTGGGTAGAGGGACCGTCTGCAATGATCTGGTCTGCTTCGATCATCTCGCCTACGCTGACAATGGGCTTCTGGTTAATGCAGGTACCCTGGTTGGAGCGCAGGAACTTGGTCAGTTCGTAGGTGTCCTTCTCACCGCCGCCCACATTGACGACGATCTTATCGGCAGATACGAACTCAACTGTACCGGCACGCTTGGAAACGATACAGACGCCGCTATCGTGGGCGATCTTGTATTCCATACCGGTACCAACGACGGGCGCCTCGGGACGCAGCAGGGGCACAGCCTGACGCTGCATGTTTGCACCCATCAAGGCACGGTTTGCGTCATCGTTCTCCAGGAAGGGGATCATAGCAGTTGCAGAGGATACCATCATCCGGGGAGAAACATCAACAAAGTCGATATACTTACCCTCAACCTCGATAACCTCATCGCGGCGACGGGCGGTAACTCGCTCGCGGGCAAAGCAGCCGTTTTCATCCAGCGGCTCATTCGCCTGAGCGATGGTATAGGGATCTTCCACATCGGCGGTCATATAGACGATCTCGTCGGTGACCTTACCGGTCTCCTTATCTACCCTGCGGTAGGGAGCCTCAATAAAGCCATACTCATTGATCCGGGCATAGGAAGCCAGGTAGGAGATCAGACCGATATTAGGACCTTCAGGGGTCTCGATAGGACACATTCTGCCATAGTGGGTATAGTGGATATCGCGAACCTCGAAGCGTGCGCGGTCACGGCTCAAACCGCCGGGACCCAGCGCGGAAAGACCGCGCTTATGAGTCAGCTCTGCCAGAGGGTTATTCTGATCCATGAACTGAGACAAAGGAGAGGAACCGAAAAATTCCTTAATGGCAGCCACCACCGGGCGGACATTGATCAGCGCCTGGGGCGTGACAGACTCAGTATCCTGCAGGGACATTCTCTCTTTAATGGTACGCTCCATCCGGGCAAAGCCGATGCGGAACTGATTCTGCAGAAGCTCACCGACGCCACGGATGCGGCGGTTGCCCAAATGGTCGATATCATCAAAAGTACCAACGCCATAAGTCAGACCGATCAGGTAGCTAACGGTTGCCAGCATATCGTCTACGATGATATGCTTGGGGATCAGCTCACCCCGGCGCAGCTCGCACTGCTCCTTGATCTGTTCCTCGGTCTCGCAGCTTTCCAGGATCTCCTTGAGAACGGTGAAACGGACCCGTTCGTTGAGCCCGCACTCAGCAGGATCAAAGGAGAGGAATTTAGATGCATCGACCATACCGTTGGAGAATACATTAATAACGGTATCGCCGACCTGGATCTTAACATTGAAGACACCGGCGTCCTCGATGATCTGCGCCAGAGCACGATCGATCTTGACCCCTGCGTCTGCCAGCACCTCACCGGTCATGGGAGCGACTACCGGCTCCGCAGTGACATGATGAATGAGACGCTCAGCCAGCGCCATCTTCATATTATATTTATAGATGCCCACACGGGACTGATCGTAGCGCTTATCGTCAAAGAACAGATTGGTCAGGTGGGTAACTGCGCTCTCAACAGCAGCAGGCTCACCGGGACGCAACTTGCGATAGACCTCGATCAAGCCTTCGTTGATATCGTGAGCCGTATCCTTCTCCAGGGTCTTGGTGATATAGGGACCGGCACCGAAAAGGTCGGTAATGGTGGCATTATCACCCAGATTCAGATGGCAGAAGGGGCTGTAGTTATCCCGAGACGCAAAGTAGCCCAGCGCACGGACAAAAGTGGTGATGGGCAGCTTGCGGTTCTTATCGATACGGGTATAGATGACATCGAAGGAATCAGTCTCATACTCCAGCCAAGCACCGCGATTGGGGATGACCTGAGTCTTATAAAGGGGGTTACCACCCTTATCCAGTTCCTTGGCATAATAGATACCGGGGGAACGGACCAGCTGAGATACAACAACACGCTCTGCGCCGTTGATCACAAAGGTACCGCTCTCGGTCATCAGCGGGAAATCACCCATATAGATCTCCTGCTCCTTCAGCTCACCGGTCTCGTTATTGGTCAAGCGGACCAGCGCCTGGATGGGAGCAGCATAGGTGGTATCCCGGGACTTACATTCGATCACGCTGTATTTCGGCGGCTCGTTCATGCTGAAATCCAAGAAATCCAGCACCAGGTTCCCGGAATAATCCGTAATGGGAGAAACATCCTCAAAGACTTCCTTCAGACCCACATCCAAAAACCATTGGTAAGAATTCTTCTGGATCTCAATGAGGTTCGGCATTTCCAAAATCTCGTCGATTTTGTTAAAGCTCATTCGTGTGTTTTTGCCCAAGACCTTCTCTTTCGGCATCAATCAATCACTCCGTTTCTTTTATAATAGATCCTTTTTCAACATTTTTAAAATAATAGAAAATTTCTACCTTTTGCACGATAAAACCTTGAAATTTATAGGAAATTTCTACACATCCATCGTTTTCCAGGCGATACTTTTCCATTATGATACAGTCTAATATTGTAACACCTGTCCAGTCGATTGTCAAGCAAAAAATGCAAAAAAATAACCGTTTCCAAAAAGGAAACGGTTATTTTCTGATTTGACTTAAACCTTCTGCTTAACTCTTGCAGCCTTACCAACGCGGTCACGCAGGTAATACAGCTTCGCACGGCGAACTTTACCGCTGCGAATGATCTCAACCTTAGCAACATTGGGGGAATGAACCAGGAAGGTTCTCTCCACGCCGCAGCCATAGGCTACGCGGCGAACGGTAAAGGTAGAAGAAATACCGTTATTGTGCTTGGCGATGATGGTACCCTCGAAAGCCTGGATACGCTCTTTGTTACCCTCTTTGATCTTCACGCTGACACGCACAGTGTCACCAACGTTCAGAACGGGAACTTCAGTCTTTAATTGCTCATTCGTAACTGCTTTTAATAAATCCATTTTACAGTTCCTCCTTCTTCATCGGACATTCGTGCGAGCAAACAGCAGAGGACTATCCGTTTTATGCTGAAATATTGTAACACATCAATTTCACTTTTGC
>JAZREO010000106.1:0-2305 GCA_045660845.1 Eubacteriales bacterium | reverse complement strand
GCAGGTGTAATGGAAATATGCTTTTCAGCACCATTGGAATTAAGAAATTCCCGACTGATGTCCACAATTACTTTGCCGTTCCATTCCATCACCAGGCGAGGCTCCGCTTGCACAGTAGCAACCACTGTTGCTTCCAGGTTTTCGCTATCAGCAAGAGCAATAAAGCGGTCTACGTTCTCAGGCTCTACCACAACTGCCATCCGCTCCTGGGATTCACTAATAGCAAGCTCGGTGCCGTCCAAACCATCATACTTCTTGGGAACAGCGTTCAGGTCAATATGCAGACCGTCGGCAAGCTCACCGATCGCAACAGAAACACCACCGGCACCGAAATCGTTGCACCGCTTGATCATGCGGCAGGCTTCTTTATTACGGAACAGACGCTGCAGCTTACGTTCCTCGGGGGCATTACCCTTCTGGACCTCGGCGCCGCAGCTTTCAAGGGATTTCAAGGTATGGGACTTGGAGGAGCCGGTAGCACCGCCACAGCCATCCCGCCCGGTACGACCGCCCAACAGGACGACCACATCCCCGGGAGCAGGACACTCGCGGCGGACATTCTCCTGGGGAGCAGCGCCAACAACCGCACCGATCTCCATCCGCTTAGCGGCATAACCGTCGTGGTACAACTCATCCACAATACCGGTTGCCAGACCGATCTGGTTACCGTAGGAAGAATAGCCGGCAGCAGCGGTGGTCACGATCTTCCGCTGGGGCAACTTGCCCTCCATGGTTTCTTTGACCGGCTTTAAGGGATCGGCAGCGCCGGTGACACGCATAGCACCATAAACATAAGACCGCCCGGACAGAGGATCACGGATGGCACCGCCGATACAGGTAGCGGCACCGCCAAAGGGCTCGATCTCGGTGGGATGGTTATGAGTTTCGTTCTTAAAAAGAAGAAGCCAGGGTTCTTTTACACCGTCTGCTTCCACTTCAATTTTTACAGTACAAGCATTGATCTCTTCAGACTCGTCCAGCTTATCCAACTTGCCGATCTTCTTGAGATATTTAGCAGCCAGGGTACCGATGTCCATCAGATTAATGGGCTTGGTACGACCCAGCTCTTTGCGGGTGGCAATATAATCGTCATACGCCTTCTGCAGCAGCGCATCTTCAAACTTTACATCATCGATGGTGGTGAGGAAGGTGGTATGGCGGCAATGATCGGACCAATAGGTATCGATCATGCGGATCTCGGTGATAGTAGGATCTCTTCCTTCTTTTTGGAAATAAGCCTGGCAAAAAGCGATATCATCGCAATCCATGGCAAGACCATACTGGCTGACAAAATCAGCAAGTCCTGCTTGATCCAGTTTCAAAAAGCCATCAAGGGTAGCGACAGTCTCCGGAATGGCGTACTCTGCCTTCAGCGTTTTCGGCATTTCCAGACTGGCTTCCCGGGATTCTACCGGGTTGATGACGCTCTTTTTAATGGTATCCAGTTCTTCCGCGGTCATATCGCCGTAAAGTAAATATACTTTAGCGGTCTTGACAGTAGGACGCTCGCCCTGGGAGATAATCTGGATACATTGCGCGGCAGAATCTGCGCGCTGATCGAACTGACCGGGCAGGGGCTCCACCGCAAAAACCTTGGCGCCGTCTGCATTCAGCTCGGTGGAGGTCACATCCAGCTGAGGTTCGGAGAACACTGTCCCGACAGCGTAGTCGAACAGCTCTTTTTCGATATTTTCCACATCGTAGCGATTGATCACCCGGACCTTTTCCAGGGATTTGATCTGCAGGATATGGCGCACTTCATAGCGCAGATCCCGGGCTTCATTGGCAAGCTCCGGCTTTTTTTCAACATAAATACGATAAACCATTACTTCTCCTTTCCGGCGAGCAACGCCCGCTTACCGATGTCATGACGATAGAACGCATTTTCAAACTGGATGGCTTCCGCCTTCTTATAAGCGGCGGCAATGGCGCCCTCCAGCGTTTCTGCAACCGCGGTAGCACCCAGAACCCGTCCGCCGGCAGTCAGCAGACGATCTCCATCCAGCTTGGCGCCGGCAACAAATACATCATCACGGATCTCTGCAGGAATGGTCAACTCATAGCCGGTTTCATACTTGCCGGGGTAGCCTTTGGATGCCATCACCACGCAGCAGGCGTGGTCATCCTTAAATTTAACTTCTGTTTCTGCCAATGTACCGTCTGTGGTGGCTTGCATAACTGTTAACAGATCACTCTCCAAAAGAGGTAATACCACCTGAGTCTCCGGATCACCGAAGCGGCAGTTATATTCAATCACCTTAGGACCCTTCGGGGTCAGCATTAAACCGAAATAAAGGCAGCCCTT
>JAZREO010000105.1:0-2398 GCA_045660845.1 Eubacteriales bacterium | reverse complement strand
ACCAAGCTGAATGAGGTCATGATGAAGATTCCCCAGATGGTGGATGATTCTGTGCCTGTCGGCAAAAATGATGAGGAAAATGTAGAGGTAGAGCAGTTTGGTGAAAAGTCCTGCCCGGACTTTGAGATCCCCTACCACACTGATATTATGGCAAAGTTCGCCGGCATTGATAAAGAGGCTGCCGGACGGGTCGCCGGCGAGGGCTTCTACTATCTGATGGGTGATATCGCCCGACTGCACAGTGCAGTCCTGGCTTATGCCCGGGATTTCATGATTGATAAGGGTTTCACCTACTGTATTCCGCCCTTTATGATTCGCAGCAATGTGGTCACCGGCGTCATGAGCTTTGAGGAAATGGACGCCATGATGTATAAGATCGAGGGCGAGGACCTCTATCTCATCGGCACCAGCGAACATTCTATGATCGGAAAGTTCATCGACACCATCACCCCCGAATCCAGCCTTCCCCTGACCCTAACCAGCTATTCCCCCTGCTTCCGCAAGGAGAAGGGCGCTCATGGTATTGAGGAGCGGGGGATCTACCGCATCCATCAGTTTGAAAAGCAGGAAATGATCGTCATCTGCAAGCCGGAGGAGAGCATGGAATGGTTCCATAAGATGTGGAGTTATTCTGTGGCGTTGTTCCGCTCTCTGGATATCCCTGTCCGCACCTTGGAATGCTGCACCGGAGATCTGGCAGATCTGAAGGTCAAATCCTATGATGTGGAAGCTTGGTCTCCCAAGCAGCAGAAATACTTCGAGGTCTGCTCCTGCTCCAACCTGGGTGACGCTCAGGCTCGCCGTCTCGGCATCCGCGTCAAGGGTGAGGACGGTAAGAAATATCTGGCTCATACCCTCAATAATACGGTGGTTGCTCCCCCTCGGATGCTTATCGCATTTCTGGAGAATAATCTGGAATATAAGGACGGAAAATATTCTATCCGTATCCCCGAGGCTCTGCGCCCCTATATGGGCGGCAAGACCGTTATCGAAGAAAAGTAAAGATAAAAAATGCGTTGCTTTTGCAACGCATTTTTTTATCTTCTTATATAATTACACATTGGAGGGCAGTTTGGTCAGCAGTTGGCTCAAATGCTTGGTGATGTCTAATTCCACCACCTTAAAGGCGCCATTTTCATACTCAAAAATATTTAGAGAGGCATTGGCAGCCCAGGGAACCTTGGCCATCTCCGCTATAGGGGTCCCGGAAGCAACAGT
The DNA here is from genome assembly GCA_045660845.1 of Eubacteriales bacterium. Classification (GTDB taxonomy): domain Bacteria; phylum Bacillota; class Clostridia; order Oscillospirales; family QAKW01; genus QAKW01. The sequence goes on along the minus strand of JAZREO010000105.1, from coordinate 1,180 downwards.
GCACATGGCACGAATAGGGGTGGCGTGGGTAGTGATACAGACCGTCTGCCCGTCATGCTTTTCGGCAATACGGCGAACGGTATCGGTTACTCGTTCCGTCAACTCTTGTACGCTTTCGCCACCAGGGCAACGGCTGCGTCCCACATCATTGACCCAGATATTAAATTCCTCCGGATATTGCGTCCTCAGCTCGTCAAAGGACAATTTTTCCCATTCTCCTGCCTTGATCTCCCTAAGACCGGGATCTTTATGAATCGGAAGCCCTAAGACTTTACTGATGGGCTCAGCGGTATGGTAAGCGCGCAAAAGGTCGCTGGAATAGAGGGCATCCACCGGATGGTCCTTGAAATAAGCACCAGCTTTCTCCGCCTGCTTTTTGCCCAATTCCGCCAGTTCAATATCCCAATGACCGGCAAATCTTTGCTGTTCGTTTGCCCGACTGAACCCATGACGTACCATGATAATTTTTGTGGACATTTGAAACTCCTTTTATTTCCCAATATCTGTACTCAGATCATTGTAGCACAAATGAAATATAATGTAAATTCCTTTTTTAGTGGAAGGATCTAACAATTTTGCCCGTCCGACCGGAGAGAGGAAAGGTACGATGAATGAAAAAGACTGCGTGCAGAAAAACCTTGCTTTAAGGTTTGCGGAGAATCAAAGTTTTAATCAGCAAGCCCTTTGCGGTGTCCCAAAATTTTTGGAAGGTCGGCGGAGCGCCCCTCCAAAATTTTGACCGCTGCAGCCGAACACCTCCGCCTTCTTCTGCCACCGGCAGCGGCGGAGAAATTCGACCACCAACTTCGCCACGCTCAGTTGGTGAACAAGTGAGTCTTAATTAGTCGGTCGTGGCTTAAAGCTACGAAGGCGCACCAAAGAAAAAAGACTGCCATACGGCAGTCTTTTTCTTTGGTGCACCTTCAGGGACTCCAACCCGGGACCCACTGATTAAGAGTCAGTTGCTCTACCAACTGAGCTAAAGGTGCATATTATAGAAAAGAGTCAAGAGCCATTAACTGGATCCTGACTCTTTGCCTTTATGTCGGCATTACGTATCTTCCCGGGCCGTCACCAGCCAAGTATTGTCCGCATGAAGTTGCTTAACTACCGTGTTCGGAATGGGAACGGGTGGGACCAACTCATAATCAACACCGACTACTTTGCAAACACATAATCG
>JAZREO010000104.1:0-1965 GCA_045660845.1 Eubacteriales bacterium | reverse complement strand
CAAACTGACCGATGGTCTCGCAGACCGCACCGATATACTTGGGTCCCTCCATCTTGGGGATCAGCCGATCACGCTTGATCAGCACCACATAGACAAAGCACACGAGTCCTACCGCCAAGAAGGTCAGCTCATACGCCACATTGGCGGAGTCCTCATTGAGCTTTTCCAGGACCAGGCTATCGGCGAAGGTGCCGGCAGCATCCAGAAGGCAATAGGCAATAGGCAGGCAGATCGCCAGCCAGGACTTGGAGTATTTATAATTGGACTTTTCCTGGCGGGCAGCCCGCAACTCCGGGTCCTCCCGGGCTTCTACAACGCCCAGACCGATAACACCTGCGCAGATCAGCGCCACCGCCGCCAGCGCCCAGCCGGTCACATTGCCGGTGATGTCGCCGGTGATGAGGCACAGAATCGCCACGATGGCACCGCTGGAATTACAGATGGGCGAGGAGATAGAAAGCTCGATATATCGAAGCCCCAGATAACCCAGCGCCATAGAAAGAATATAAAGCGCCGAGACCGGCAGATAGGTCAGCAGGACATTCCAGCTGATCTCCACCCCGCCGACAAAGATCTCATAGGCGGCATGGAGTCCCATGACAAGACCCACTGCCATCACCATCTTTAAGTGACTGAACTTATCCTTGGCATCTCGGCAGCCGATCTTGGAAAAGAGATCGGAGCCGCTCCAGAATACCAGCGTCACTAACGCAAGCCAAAACCACATTACCTTTGCTCCTCCATATTTTCAAAAATCTTTTTTGCCAGATCCTCCACCGCCGCCGGTCCGGAAATGATGATCCCGGTGGCGTCGTCCCCTAAGATCAGCAGCGTATCCCCCGGCTTAATGCCGAACAGGGTGCGCGCCTCCTTAGGGATCACGATCTGACCCTTCTCCCCCACCTTGACGGTGCCAAAGACATGCTTGCCCTTAGGGAGACCGTATAAATGCTTTCCCTTTGCCATAGAACTTCACCTCGAAAAGTCATACTTGTAGGAAAAGTATAACTATATTATCACAAAATTTGTCGGTTTTCAAGACCCTTGACGATAAAATCATAACATATTATAATAATATTATCAAGAAATAAGGACGAAAGAAATGATTTTAAAAGACATCCGACTGCCGGTGAGTCATTCTCCGGAGCAGCTGCTAAAGAAAATCGAAAAGCAGAGCCATCTGCAGGTCGCGGATTGGCAGATCCTCCGGCGGTCCATCGACGCAAGGAAAAGTCCGGTCTGCTATACCTATACAATAGAAGCCGTTGCCAAGGGAGAGTCTTTTGCCAAAAATACACCGCTGGAGATCCCAAAAGCCACGCTGCAAAAGCGCCCTATCGTGGTAGGCAGCGGCCCGGCAGGGCTTTTTGCCGCCCTGATCCTTGCCCGCGCCGGAGCGCACCCTCTCCTCTTAGAGCGGGGGAAGCCGGTGGAGGAGCGGCAGCAGGACATCGAGCAGTTTCAGAAAACCGGGATCCTCGATCCGGAGTCCAATGTTCAGTTTGGGGAGGGCGGTGCCGGTACCTTTTCCGACGGCAAGCTGAACTCCGGCATCCACAGTCCCCTCTGCAGGGCGGTGCTGGAGACCTTTGCCGCCCACGGCGCACCGGAAGAGATCCTTTACGATGCCAAGCCCCATATCGGCACCGACAAGCTGAGGGGCATTGTACGCTCCATGCGGGAGGAGATCCTTCGCTTAGGCGGGGAGATCCATTTTGAGGAACGGGTCCGGGAACTGATCATCGAAGATCAGCAGATTGCCGGCGTAGTGGGCAATCGGCGCTATGACGCCGATCATGTCATTTTAGCCATTGGACACAGTGCCCGGGATACTCTGGAAATGCTTTTGGAAAAGGGCATCCCCATGCAACCCAAATCCTTTTCGGTGGGAGCGCGGATCGAGCATCCACAGGAGCTGATCAACACGGCTCAATATGGTGCGGACGCCCGCTATCTGGGTGCCGC
>JAZREO010000103.1:0-3787 GCA_045660845.1 Eubacteriales bacterium | reverse complement strand
CGTGCCGAGGGTGATAAGCAGGCCATGATCCTGGCTGCCGAGGGTGAACGCGATGCTCGTATTGCGCGGGCAGAGGGTGAAGCGCGTGCTATCTTCCTTTCCAAAAAGGCGGAGGCGGACGGCCTGCGTGAGCTGAAGGAGGCGGGCGTAGACGCCGCTGTTCTGGAATTGAAAAAGTATGAGGCGCTGGTCTCGATGGCGGACGGTAAGGCTGCCAAGATCATCGTCCCTACTGACACGGTAGAGATGGCAAAGAGCAATGTCCTCTTTGCGGAGACCTCCGGCTTAGGCGATACCACCGCCCCTGCTTCCGAAAAGTCGATGGCAGAAAAGAAATCCGACCCCTGCTGTGAATAAAAAAAGCCGCAGCAAAGCGCGATGTCCTGTGCGGACATTACGCCTTGCTTGCGGCTTATTTTTTATAAAATCATTGCAAATAGAATAAAAATATAATATAATACATCTATCTATATTCTTTTTTAAGAAAGGCAAACAAAAATGCGCGTAGTTGTAAAGGTGGGGACCTCCACCCTGACCCATAAAACGGGCAATCTGAATATCCGTCATGTGGAGATCCTCTGCCGGGTGCTGAGCGATCTCAAAAATGCCGGCCATGAGTTGATCTTGGTCTCCTCTGGTGCCATCGGCATGGGCGTGGGCAAGCTGTCGCTGGGCAGCAGACCGACCGATATGCCCACCAAGCAGGCGGCAGCTGCAGTGGGTCAGTGCGAGCTGATGTATACCTATGACCGGCTGTTTTCGGAGTATAATCATACAGTGGCGCAGATCCTCATCACCGGTGAGGATATGAACCACGCTGATCGCTATGAGAACTTCCGCAATACCCTCCAGCGGCTGCTGGAGCTGAATGCGCTGCCTATCATTAATGAAAACGATACTGTATCCACCGCTGAGATCGCGGTGGGGGATAACGATACCCTGGGCGCCATCGTCGCCAAGGGCGCGGACGCGGAGCTCTTGGTCCTTCTGACGGATATCGACGGCCTTTATACCGCCGACCCTCGTACCGACCCGGACGCTAAGCTGATTCCGGTGGTAGAGGAGATCTCTCCTGAATTGCGGGCGGCAGCCGGCGGCAAAGGCTCTGATCTGGGAACCGGCGGTATGGCGACCAAGCTCCACGCAGCGGAACTTTGCCTGGCGGAGGGCATCTCCACCATCGTCGCCAACGGCGATGACCCTGAGATCCTCTATGATATCTTAGAGGGCAAGTTGGTGGGTACCCTCTTCAAAGGAGCAAAAAAATGACGACCCGTGAGATTTTAGAAAAAGCCGTTGCGGCGCGCCGGGAACTGGCGGTACTGCAGACAGCGGATAAAAATAAGGCTCTCTTGGCAATGGCAGACCGCTTGATGGCGGCAACCTCCGCCATTTTGGCGGCGAATGTAGTAGATCTGGAAAAATACGGCGATACCATGACGGTTGTCATGCAGGACCGCCTGCGTCTGACCGCTGAACGGATCGCCGATATGGCGAAGGGCATCCGGGAGGTGGCGGAGCTGCCTGACCCGGTAGGGGCTGTTCTGGAAAAGGTGGAGCGCCCCAACGGCATGATCATTGAAAAAACCGCCGTCCCCATGGGGGTAGTGGCGATCATTTATGAGAGCCGCCCCAATGTGACCAGCGACGCGGCGGCGTTAGCGTTTAAGAGCGGCAATGTCTGCATTTTGCGGAGCGGCAAGGAAGCCTGGAACTCCGCCAAAGCGATCACCGATGCCCTGCGGCAAGGGCTGTCCGACGCAGGTCTGCCTGCGGACGGCGTCCAACTGATTGAGGATACTACCCGTGGGAGCGCCCGGGAGCTGATGGAGGCGGTGGGTTATGTGGACCTGCTGATCCCTCGGGGCGGACCGGGGCTGATCAACGCTTGCCTGGAGGGCGCCAAGGTCCCGGTGATCCAGACTGGAACCGGCATCTGCCATATCTATGTGGACGAAACTGCCGATTTCGAAAAGGCGCTGAATATCATCGAGAATGCCAAGACCAGCCGCCCCTCTGTCTGTAATGCGGCAGAGGTCTGCCTGGTGCATGAGAAGATTGCAAAGGAGTTCCTGCCCCGCCTGAAGGACCGGCTGGCAAAGGTGGAATTCCGCTGCGATCCCTCGGCGCAAGCCATCATGAATGGAACCCCTGCCGGTGCGCAGGATTTTGATACGGAGTTTTTAGACTATATTCTGGCGGTGAAGGTGGTCCGGGATGTGCGTGAAGCCATCACCCATATCGCCGCCCATTCCACTGGTCATAGCGAAGCCATCATCACCGAAACGCAGGAAAATGCCAGGCTCTTTACCGCCATGGTGGACAGCGCAGCGGTGTATGTCAATGTATCCACCCGGTTTACCGACGGCGGGCAGTTCGGCTTAGGTTGTGAGATGGGGATCTCCACTCAGAAACTCCATGCCAGAGGTCCCATGGGGCTCAGAGAGTTGACCACTTATAAATACATTGTCCGCGGTGACGGACAGATCAGGGGGTAATGGAATGTTGTACGGATTTATCGGCTGCGGAAATATGGGCGGCGCCTTGGCAGCAGCGGCGGCAAAGGCAGTAGGCGGCAGCGCTCTGCTGCTGGCGGACGCTGATCCGCAGAAGGCGGCAGCCTTAGCGGAAGAACTGGGTGCCTATGCCTCCACTCAGCAGGAGATCGCCGAAAAGTGCGATTATATTATTTTAGGTGTAAAGCCTCAGGTGATGGGTGGCGTTTTAAAAACGCTGTCAGGGCTGGTCCCGGCGAACCATCGACCGGTGCTGGTTAGTATGGCGGCGGGTTTAGATTTAGAGACGTTAAAAGAACTGTATGGAAAGGACAGCCCTTGGATTCGGATCATGCCCAATACCCCGGTTCAGGTAGGGGAGGGACGAATCTTGTATACCTCCCAGGCAAACGAGTATCAGACCGAAGAATTTTGCCAACTCTTTGGAGAGGCAGGAGCGTTGTTTGCTGTCGAAGAAAAACTCATTGATGCAGGCAGCGCTGTCTCCGGCAGCGGTCCGGCGTTTGTTTATCTTTTTATTGAAGCATTGGCAGACGGCGGAGTTGCCTGCGGTCTGCCCCGTAATATGGCGCTGGAACTGGCGGCGGGAACGGTGCTGGGTAGTGCCAAGACCGTTCTGGAAACTGGCGTTCATCCCGGTGCATTGAAGGATGCGGTCTGCAGTCCGGGCGGCAGTACCATCGCCGGCGTGAAAGCGTTGGAAGACGGTGCGTTCCGTGCCGCTGCGATGGATGCAGTTTTGAGAACCTACAAAAGGAACAAGGAATTAGGAAAAAAGTAAGGAGAAGAAAAATGCTTTTAGAAAAGAACATGGACTTTATCAGCAGTATGGACCCTGAGGTGGGCGCCGCCATCGAGGCGGAGTATCAGCGCCAGCAGGACGGCATTGAGCTGATCGCCTCGGAGAACTTTGCTTCCCCCGCTGTGATGGCGGCGATGGGAACGGTGCTGACCAATAAATACGCCGAGGGCTATCCCGCAAAGCGTTATTACGGTGGATGCCAGTGCGTGGATGTGGTAGAAGAACTGGCGCGTAAGCGTGCCTGCGAACTTTTTGGTGCGGAGCACGCCAATGTGCAGCCCCATAGCGGCGCTCAGGCGAATACTGCGGTCTACTTTGCGTTCCTCAAGCCTGGCGATACCGTGCTGGGCATGAGCCTCGCCCATGGCGGTCACTTAACCCATGGCAGCCCGGTCAATCTGTCCGGTTCCTTCTTTAATTTTATTCCCTACGGCGTTTCCGCTGAGACTGGTTGCATCGATTATGAGGA
>JAZREO010000102.1:0-12155 GCA_045660845.1 Eubacteriales bacterium | reverse complement strand
CCGATACCTTCAGCGCGGTGTTCACGAGCCTTCTTAGCGTCGGTGGGAGTATCAGCGTTGGTACGAACCTTGAGAGTTCTGTACTTGTCAGCCCAGCCCATGATGATGCCGAAGTTGCCGGAGATTTCAGCGTCTACGGTTGCGATGATGCCGTCGTAGATCTTACCGGTAGAACCGTCGATGGAGATGAAATCACCTTCGGTGTAGGTCTTACCAGCGAGTTCGAACTTCTTGTTTTCTTCGTCCATCTTGATTTCGCCGCAGCCGGATACGCAGCACTTACCCATACCACGAGCAACAACTGCTGCGTGAGAGGTCATACCGCCGCGAACGGTGAGGATACCCTGAGCTGCCTTCATACCTTCGATGTCTTCGGGAGAGGTTTCGAGACGAACGAGAACTACCTTTTCGCCGCGAGCTGCCCATTCCTTAGCGTCTTCTGCAGAGAATACGCACTTACCGCAAGCTGCACCGGGAGATGCGCCGAGACCCTTACCAGCTACGTTAGCAGCCTTGAGAGCCTTTACGTCGAACTGCGGGTGGAGAAGAGTGTCGAGGTTTCTGGGGTCGATCATGAGAACTGCTTCCTGTTCGGTCTTGTGGCCTTCAGCAACGAGGTCAACAGCGATCTGGAGAGCAGCCTGAGCGGTTCTCTTACCGTTTCTGGTCTGGAGCATGTAGAGCTTTTCGTTTTCAACGGTAAATTCCATGTCCTGCATGTCGTGGTAGTGGTTTTCGAGGATTTCGCAAACCTTTACGAACTGTTCGAATGCAGCCGGGAACTTGTTAGCCATTTCAGCGATCGGCATGGGAGTACGAACGCCTGCTACAACGTCTTCGCCCTGTGCGTTGGTGAGGAATTCACCCATGAGCTTCTTTTCGCCGGTTGCAGGGTCACGAGTGAACGCAACACCGGTACCGCAGTCGTCGCCCATGTTACCGAATGCCATTGCCTGTACGTTTACTGCAGTACCCCAGCTGTAGGGGATATCGTTGTCGCGGCGGTATACGTTGGCACGGGGGTTGTCCCAGGAGCGGAATACAGCCTTAACAGCGCCGAGGAGCTGTTCCTTGGGATCGGAGGGGAAATCGGTACCGATCTTAGCCTTGTATTCAGCCTTGAACTGAGTAGCAAGCTCCTTAAGATCGTCAGCGGTAAGATCTACGTCAAAAGTAACGCCCTTTTCTTCCTTCATCTTATCGATGAGTTCTTCGAAGTACTTCTTGCCGACTTCCATAACAACGTCGGAGTACATCTGGATAAATCTTCTGTAGCAGTCATAAGCCCAACGAGCATTGCCGGACTTTGCAGCCATTGTCTCAACAACTTCTTCGTTCAGGCCCAGGTTCAGGATGGTGTCCATCATGCCGGGCATGGAAGCGCGGGCACCGGAACGAACGGAAACCAGGAGGGGGTTCTCCTTATCGCCGAACTTCTTGCCGGTGATCTCTTCCATCTTGGTGATGTTTTCCAGGATCTCAGCCTTGATGGCATCGTTGATCTTGCGACCGTCCTCATAATACTGCGTACAAGCCTCAGTCGTAACAGTGAAGCCCTGGGGAACAGGAAGACCGATAGCGGTCATCTCAGCCAGGTTTGCACCCTTACCGCCGAGCAGCTCACGCATGGTCGCGTTGCCTTCTTTGAAAAGGTAAACAAACTTTTTGCTCATCTTTTTCTTTTCTCCTTTATATAATTTTTAACATAATTAAAGACAATCTGCACCTGCAAACTATCAACCTACATTATAGCAATAAACCACCGATTAGTAAACCATTTTTTTCATTTTCAACCATTTTTTTAGGTTTTAACAAATTTTGACCCACATTCGGCGGCTTTTTCCGTTAAAAACGAGAATTTTCAGCGATATGAGGGCAGCTCCAGCGCCTCAAAGCGGGTGAGGAAACCGTAAAGACGATCCGCGATCTCCAAAGCTCCGCCGGCGGTGTCGCTTTCGATGTTGATGGGGATGACCGGATCGTGGAGGGACATCCGGACCAGGAACCAGCCGTCGCCGCTCTCCTTGCCGAAGTTGACCCGAACCCCTTCATAGTTGGGGGAGACCATCTCCCAGCCATTTTCCTTGCAGTAGCTTTCCAAATCCTCCAGCACCTTAGCACCGTATGCCTTGAAGCCCTCCGCCTTGATATTAGCGCGCAGTTCCAAGGACTCAGCAGGCTCTGCCAAGCCGTCGATAAGGGAGAGGAGGGTCTTGCCCTGCTTTTTCAGGGTCGCAAGCTCTGCCAGCATCCGGGCGGCGAGATAGGAGCCGTCGTCCAGATAGTGATTTTCTTTCAGTGCGCCGTGTCCGCTGGTCTCCATGGCAAGAGGTGCGCAAACGCCGGTCTTTTCCAACCGGACCGCTTCGTCAATGACCTTCTTATATCCCCGCATGAACCGATGATGAACACCGCCCCGCTCTTCTATAAAGGCGGAAAGCCCGCGGGAGGTTACAGAATCGGTAACGATGGTACAGCCGGGATGATCCCGCAGCATCAGAGCGGCGATCATGGCGATCATACGGTTGCGGTTGATCTCCATGCCGCTGGCATCCACAATAGCAGAGCGGTCACAGTCGGTATCAAAGCAAATCCCCATATCGGCACCCGCCTTGAGGGTCGCCTCGGCGCAGGCCGCCATGGCGGCTTTATTTTCGGGGTTGGGGATATGATTGGGGAAACTGCCGTCCGGCTCTAAGAAGACAGAGCCTGCGGTATCCGCACCCAGGGGGGCCAGCACTTTCTCCACAAAGAAGCCGCCAGCGCCGTTACCCGCGTCCACGACCACCTTAACGCCCTCCAAGGGGCGCTCCTCACCGGTCTTTTCCCGGACCAGCGCTGCCAGGCTCTCGCCATAGGGGGTCATCAGATCAAATTTCTCCACCATACCTTCCACACGATTAGAGGGGAAGAGGTCCTCCTCCGCCAGCCGGATCAGCTCAGAAACATCTTTGCCGTCGATCCCGCCGTCTTTGGTAAAGAATTTCAGACCATTCTTATCATAGGGCAGATGGGACGCGGTGATCTCGATAGCACCATCACTGCTGCTCCCCGGATAGTATGTAGAAAAGAACATGGAGGGGGTGGTAGCAAGACCGCAGTCCAGCACACGGGCGCCCATGGCACGCAGTCCCTTGATGAGCCCAGCCTTTAGATCGTCGCCGGAAAGGCGGGGGTCCTGACCCACCGCCACAGTGGGGGGGACAGCCGCGCCACGGTGCTCCAAAAAGACAGCAAAGGCCTTTCCTAAAAGCTCCGTCCGCGCCGGAGTCAGGGTGGGATTTTCGCCCAGGGCGGTTCCTCTGATGTCGGTTCCGTTTTTCAGGTTTTTCATGTTGTCAGCTCCGTTTCTTTGGTAATGAGTTTTGTTATATCTCCGTAAAGGGACCAGGTACCGGTGGACTGAAAGTCCCCGATATCGGCCGCCACAAACAGCACACCCTGCCGATATGCCAACGGCATGATCGGCGTATATTGATCAAAGACCGCCGCATACTCCGAAAGGGATTTTCTCCCCGCTCGGTAGGCGGCTGCCGCCTCCTCCAGGGCAGGCGCCGAAAACGATCCATAGTTAATGGCGCTGCCTGCCGCGTAAAGGGCGGTGTTCAGCGTCCGTCCGGTCTTGACCTCGCCTAAATAAAGCTCATACCGCCCGCTCTGCAGCCGGGCATTATAATCTGCCCGAGAGACAGTCTCCAGATTGATTTTGACCCCTGAGAGGGCAAAACTATCGGCTACCGCCCGGGCAGCATCGCCATGGACCCCGCTGCCCTCCGCCACCAGAAGCGAGAAGGTCAACTGCTTGCCCTCGGCGTCCAGCAGCATATTTTCTGTCAGATTCAAGCCGAGATCGGCGGCTTTTTGCTTCTTTTCCAGGTCAGTCCAGCCCTTATCCTGGGTCAGTCCCGCCGCCTTGTACCAGCCGGGCTGGAAGGGATAGGCAGACGCCTCTGCCTGATCCAAGAGGACATTTTCCACCAGTTTTTCCCGCCCGACCAATCCGCTGAGAAAGCCCCGGAGCTTGGCATCGGATAGAAGTTCGCTCCCGCAGTTGACCCCCAGATACAAAAGGTTATCCCCGGCATAGGTCTGCACCCGGAAGTTTTTACCGCCGGAAAAGACCAGATCGCTCTCGGCGGTGGCGAAATAAACATCCAGCAATCCTACCGAGAACATCTCCTGCCGCTCCTTCTCATTGGCGGGCTTTTTCAGATAGATCACCGAAATGGCGGGTCTTACAAAATAATTTTCATTGGGCACCAGCACCCGCTCACCGCCCTGCACCGCAAACTGATAGGGACCACAGCCTGCGTCCCCTTTACGCTGTATTACCGGAATATCCAGGCAGTTGATAAAATCCGCATCCGGTTCCCGGAGGGTGATGATCAAGGTCCGATCGTCTTCGGCGGACCAGCTCTTCACATTCTCCAGCCGGTTATGGTAAGGGGAAGCGGGGGTGTTGCGCACAGTTTTAAGACTCTCCGCCACATCCGAGGCAGTAACCGCCGCGCCGTCGCTGAACTTCAAGCCCGCTTTCAGCACCACCGTCGCCTTGGTCCTCTCCACCGTCACCCTCTCCGCCAGAACATATTCCGCTTTTAATTGACGGTTCAACCGGATCAGCGGGCTATACACCAGCTTCAAAAGCTCATGATTCTCGCTATTGGTAGTAGTAAGGGGATTACGATCCATATCCTCATAAAAGATCATGGAAATATAGTCCCGGGCAGGCAGGACCTCCCGTTGCTCATCACCGGCATTGCCATAGGCGCCGGGCTGATTTTCTGCCTTCTCCGGCTCTACGCTCTCTCCGGAGCAGCCGGTCATCGTCAGCACCAGCACCGCCGCAACCAGCCCTATCAATAATTGTTTCATTCCTCTCTCCCTATGGCAGCAATCAGGCTGCCACGCATCCCATTTGTATACCGATGGGAATAATAGTCCTTATTATTACAGACAGTACAAATTTTTGCCGTATAAATATGGTTTTCCTCCAGCCCCGCTTCCTGCAGGATCAATCGGTTGGCGGTCCAGAGGTCCACTAAAGTATGCCCCTTCCGCCCCGAAGATACAATCGGTAGTTTTTTACCGAAACGGTCGGTAAACTCTGTTTGCACCTCCGCGCCCACCTCAAAGCAGCAAGGACCAATGGAAGGACCGATGGCGGCAATGATATTCTCCGGTCTCGCACCGGCTTCCACCATCTGCCGCACCGCTTCAGCGGCAATTCCATGGACGGTACCCCGCCAGCCTGCGTGGACTGCCGCCACCGCGCCGGACTTTTCATCCGCCAGCAGCAGGGGAACGCAGTCGGCGGTAAAGCAAACCAGCCCCATGCCGGGAGACCGGGTCACCAGACCATCGGTATCCCGCAGTTTGCGGTGACGACCCTGGTTTTTAAAACCCTCATCCACCGTCGCCACATTGGCAGTATGGGTCTGGTGGGTCAGCACCAGGCTCTCAAAGGGCAGCCTATTGACAGCGCAAAACCGGCGAAAGTTTTCGTCCACAATCTCCTCACGTTCCTTTTGATAGGAAAAGCTCATAGACGCCAGATACCCCTGGCTTACACCGCCATGGCGGGTGGAAAACCCATGCCGCAGCCCCTTGATCTCTTCCAGCGCCCGGCATTTTAGGGTTATGACTCCGTCTTTTTCTTCTAAATGAAAATCACGCTGCATGGCGTCCTCCCGAAGTTTATCAATTCATTATACTATATTTTTTCGTCCGGTTCAAGTATTATCCGTTATTCTATTGGTTTTTCTTTCCTAATATATTTTATCGACAAAATGGGATCATGAGCGATGCCTTCGTTTTCTCTATCCGCGAGAGATCTCTGCAAAAGCACTGGCGTCCATCGCCTGATTTCGCCGTTTTCCAAACCCCTTGTCAGTTCCTGACGAGCGGTTTTTCTTGATTTCAAGCCAAAAATCCGTTAAACTGTGATCAAGAGAGGGGGGACAAGCATGGCGAGAAACCGCACCAAGACCCAAAGCGCGCTGCAATGGATCGAGGTGGAAAAGATCCTGCCGGCAACCAATCAGCCTCGCACCGTTTTCAAGGAGGCGCCGCTGAAGGAGTTGACCGCCAGCATCGCAGCCCATGGTGTGCTGCAACCCCTGATCGTCATCCCCGAGGGAGACCACTACCGACTGATTGCCGGAGAACGGCGACTGAGGGCATCCAAGGACGCAGGACTCACCCAAGTCCCCTGTGTTCTCACCGAAAAATCCCCGGCAGAAGCGGCAAAGCTCTCGCTAATCGAAAACTTACAGCGAGAGGACCTCTCTTTCTTCGAGGAAGCCGCCGCCTACCGGCGGCTGATGGAGGACTTTTCCCTGACCCAGGCAGAAATTGCCCGGGAGATGAGCAAAGACCCCTCCACCGTTGCCAACAAACTGCGACTGTTGAAATTGCCCATTAGCGCCCAGATCCTTATTCGTAAAAACGGACTTACTGAGCGCCACGCCCGAGCATTTCTCCGGATAGAGGACCGGGAGCTTTTAATGGACCTTTTAGAAACGGTCATTGATCAAGCTCTCAATGTAAAGGAGACGGAAACGCTGATCAGCGCCGCCATTACGCCCAAGGAGAAAAAACAGCGTCCCAAGCGGATCGGCGCCATCAAGGACATCCGCCTTTGCATCAATACCCTCAACCACACAGTGGCAACCTTGCGACACGCGGGTATCAAACCGCAGACTCAGATCCATGATGAGGAGCGGTTTGTTGAATATATTATTCGGATACCCAAAACATCCTAATCCCCTATATGCAGAACAGAGAATGTACTTTCCCCGGTACATTCTCTGTTCTGTTTTTGTATAAACATTGTTTCACGTGAAACAATAAATACAGAAAACCCACAAAATGTTTCACGTGAAACAATATTTTTTGCGAAATCTCTTTCTTTTTCTTTATAGATATGATACAATGAGTACAATATTTTAAGGAAAGAAGTATTATAACGTGGGAAAAATCGTTTCCATTACCAATCAAAAGGGCGGTGTCGGCAAAACCACCACCGCTGTCAGCCTTGCCTACCAACTGGCAGAAGAGGGGAAGAAGACCCTTTTTGTGGACATCGACCCCCAGGCGAACGGCACCAGCAGCTTCGGTGTCAACAAAAGAAACATCGATCAATCGGTCTATGAGGTGCTGATCGGCAATTGCAAGGTCCGGGACGCCATTCAAAAGACCAAATACTCCAATGTAGATGTACTGCCCACCAATATGAACTTGGCGGGAGCAGAGATCGAAATGGTGTCGATGGACAACCGGGAGGGGCTCTTAAAAGCGGCGCTGAACAAAGTGCGGCATCTTTACGATTATATTATAATCGATTGTCCGCCGTCCTTATCGCTGCTGACGCTGAACGCGCTCAACGCCTCCAATAGCGTTGTCATCCCGCTCCAGCCGGAATATCTGGCATTGGAGGGCGTTTCTCAGCTGGTCAACACCATCAAGTTGGTGAAAAACCGCTATAATCCCGCTCTTTATATCGAGGGCGTGCTGCTGACCATGTATGACGGCAGAATGAATGTCACCCTCCAGGTGGCAAACGAGATCAAGAAGTACTTCGGCAATAAGGTATATAAAACCGTCATCTGCCGAAACGTACGGCTTTCGGAGGCCCCCAGCCACGGCGTGCCGGTGCAGGTCTATGACCGGTATTCCAAAGGCTCCCTGGCATATCGGGAGATGACCCGCGAATTTTTACAGAGAAACGAGGAGCAAGCATGAAAAAAGGCTTAGGAAAGGGGCTTGACGCCCTGTTTGCAGACAATTTAGTAGAACTGGAAGAGTCTAAAAGGGCAGATACCGTCCTGCGGCTTTCTCAGATCGAGCCGGATAAAAATCAGCCCCGTAAACACTTTGAAGAAGATGCCATGGAGCAATTGGCAAGTTCCATCAAGGCGCACGGACTGATTCAGCCCATCATCGTGACGCCCATTGATAGCGACCGCTACCGCATTATCGCCGGGGAGCGCCGTTGGCGCGCCTGCCGAATGGCAGGTCTGGAGGAGGTGCCGGTACTGATTCGGGAATACTCCCCCCAGGAGATCAGCGAGATCAGTCTTATCGAAAACCTTCAGCGGGAGGACTTAAACCCCATCGAAGAAGCCCTGGGCTACCGCAATCTGATGGAAGGCTATGGCATGACCCAGGAGAAGATCGCCGAGAGGGTCTCCAAATCCCGCTCAGCGGTGGCAAATACGCTGCGGTTGCTGGCATTGCCGGAGCAACTTCTGGATTTTATCAAGACCGAGGAGCTTTCCGCCGGTCACGCCCGCGCGCTTTTGAGCGTGGAGGACGCGGATACCCAGCTGGCGCTTGCTAACCGCATCATCACCGAGGGTCTGAGCGTCCGCCAGGCAGAGGAACTGGTCAAAAAGAGCAAAAAGGAGCCGAAGGTCCCTGCCACCGCCGATCCCGCCGTCGCTCAAGCGATCAAGGAACTGGAGACCCGCGCATCCGCCCGGGTAGGCAACAAAGTCACCATCCACCATAAGCCCAATAATAAAGGCAAGGTGGAGATCTGCTACTATTCTGTCAGCGAGCTGGAAAAAATTATCGAGATATTAGAAGGAGAGTCCTGATGAATAAAGAGGAAAAGTCCTTATTGGACGAGCTTTGGGATGCCGCCGGACTAAACGAAACCGGCGGAAAGCCCTCTGCGCCCAAAGAGATAAAAGGCGAGGAAATCTCATTTAATACGGCTAAGCTGGAAGAAATCGGAAGTTTTATAGAGAAAACCACAGAAAAATCGCCGGAATTGCCCAAAAACGAAGAAATAGAGTCGGAAATAAAAAAAGAAGAGCCCTCAAAAGAGAATCCGGAGACCAAAAAGAAGGACATTAAGTTCCTGGTTATTTATACAATCATTTTTGTTATCGTCATCAGTGGTCTGATCGGAGGCAGTTATATGATCACCTCCCGCATCCACCAGCAGATGTCCGTGAACAACCAGGACCTCAACATGAGCCAATCTACCCTAAAGAACATCCAGGATGAAAACGCATCTCTGAGAGCGGAGAACGCTGCCCTCAAAGAGAGCAACGCCGCTCTCTCCGCCTCGGCTACCGAAGCAGAGGAGCTTCTGGATAGCGTGGGGGACATGGTTGAGCAGGACAGTTATCTCACCGCCGCCCAAAGCGCCTATATTGACGGAAACTGGACCCTGGCGCGGCAACTGATGACCGCCATCGACCGAGAAAAGCTCTCCCAGCCCGCCAAGGGGTACTACGATCTGCTCAAGGACAAGCTGGGACTTTAATATGATGAAAGAAGTAACCATTTATTCCGACGGCGCCTGCAGTGGCAACCCGGGTCCCGGAGGATGGGGGACGATTTTGGTCTATCAGGGTCACGAAAAGGAAATGAGCGCCGCCGAGCCGCAGACCACCAATAACCGCATGGAGCTGTTGGCAGCCATTATGGGGCTGGAGCAGTTAAAAGAGCCCTGCAGCGTTACGCTGGTCAGTGATTCCCGATACCTTTGCGAGAGCATCAATCAGGGCTGGGTCTACCAATGGGAGCAAAAGGGTTGGCGCAAAGCCGATAAAAAGCCTGCCCTCAATGTAGACCTCTGGGAGCGGATGCTGGTCCAGCTCCGCCGCCACCAAGTCACTGTCCAATGGGTCAAGGGCCACGACGGACACCCTTACAACGAGCGTTGCGACCGCCTGGCGGTAGCCGCTTATTCAGCGATCAAGCAAGAGAAAGGAAAAGACTTTCCATGAAACGATTTTTAGCCGTTTTGCTGTGCCTGGCGATGATCTTCAGCGTCACCGCCTGCAAGCCGGACAATATCACCTATCCTGCGGAGATCAAGGATCCCGCAGCCACCGAGCAGGAGGAGACCCCTGTGGTAGACACCCAGGAGCAACTGGAAGAAACCACTCCTGAAACGCCCGATAAGACGGAAGAAGCCGAGGAGGAACCGGCATCAGAGGATGCCGATCCCGACGAAGATCCGGCAACGGACGATACCGAGGGAAAAGCTGAGGAAAAGCCGATCTCCAGCCCCCTGGCAGCAGAGGACTTCACCCCTGCCACCGGCACCGCACCTACGCTGGAGATCAGCGGGATCGTCAAGCCCGGAGAGGCGGTCTCTGCGCTGAAAAACCGCACTATTGTGGTCTATACCGCCGATGACCAGCCCGCCTTTTCCTATAAGGATGAAAAGGACGGTACCGTTACCGAATGGCAATGGATGGAAAAACTGGCAGAGGAAAACGGCTTCATCCTGAAATACAGTGTGAAAAACAGCCACATTTCTCTCCAGGCTCAGCGGATCGCCCTTTATGCGGGGAAGAAACTAAGTCTGGTACAGATGACCGCGGAGCAACTGGGCGACGGCATGACCCTCGCCGCCTCCGCCGCCGACCTGCTGGACACCGAAGTCCGTTCCTTTGGCATCAGCAAAGCGGTGCTGGAACAGAGCGACTATAAATTGTTTGCCCCGGTGGGCAATGTGGAAACACTTTGGTACGACCCCGCCTTGATGCCGGAAGAAACCGATCCTCAGACCCTGAGCACATCCAATCAATGGACCGTGGAGCAGTTCAAGTCCATCTGCGATAGTGCCCAGACCATGCAGCGGCTGGCAATGAGCGACCTTCTTCCCTGGGCGACCCTTAGCGGCAGAAGCCCGCTGACCCTGCTGAATGGCAAGCTGGATAGCAACATTAATGCCGGCGTGACCCGGACGGTCTGGGCGGTGCTGAAGGACCTGGATCTAACTGCATTGCGAACTCCACCCTCCGGCAGCCAAGAAGAACTTGCGACTCCGCTCTTCACCTATACCGATACCCCAGCAGCCGCCGAAGGTCAGACGCTGCAATACGCACCGCTCCCCGCTCTGGAGGAGGGGACCGCAGGAACGGTCACCTATACCGGCACATTCTTCGCCCTGCCCAAGTATGAGGAAGACAGTGAGACCCTCCGGGCAGCCCTTAACTTTACAGAACTTTGGTGCAACCGCTATACGGAAGCCCGCGCCGGCGCCCTACAGACCTTAGGTCTCCGCGGCACCGCCTACCAGCAATACTGCGACGTGGCAGAGACCCAAGGCAAGCTGATCCTTCGCAGTCCCGAGATCGAGGCAACGGTAGGGGTCTACCTTTCCGGTCTGACCGACCCGGAGGTAGACATGACAGCCGCCTATGAAGAGGTCCGCAGCAAACTCAATGGGCTGATCGCCGCAAGAAATCTATATTACTAAGAATAATCAAACGCTCCTTTCGCAAACTATTAAAAACGAAAGGAGCGTTGTTTATGGAATTAAAGGGAAGTAAGACCGAAGCCAATCTGATGGCGGCATTTGCCGGCGAATCCCAGGCACGCAATAAGTATACCTACTATGCCGCCAAGGCAAAAGAGGACGGTTATCAACAGATCGGTGCTTTTTTCGAGGAGACTGCCCACAACGAAAAGGAGCACGCGGAAATTTGGTTCAATCTCCTCTCCGGCGGCCCCGCCGCCACCGCCCCCAATTTGGAAGATGCCGCCAAGGGAGAAAACTTCGAATGGACAGAGATGTACCCCACCTTTGCCAAGGAAGCAAGGGAAGAGGGCTTCAACGAGATCGCTTACCTCTTTGACGCGGTAGCGAAGATCGAAAAGGAGCATGAGGAACGGTTCATGAAACTCAAAGCCAATCTGGACGATAAGCTGGTCTTTGAGCGGGGGGACTCGGTGGTCTGGATCTGCCGCAACTGCGGTCATATGCATGTGGGTACCGGAGCTCCCATGCGCTGCCCGGTCTGCAAAAAGCCTCAGGATTATTTTATGCTGAAAAACGAAAATTACTAAAACAAAAGGACTGCCCTCGGGCAGTCCTTTTATTTTGAAACGATTAGTAACCAACCTTTTCCCAGCACTCAAAGGGAGCAGCCAGCTCTTCGCTGATGTAGACCTGAGTCTTCTTGGTCTGCAGCATGGAGCTGGGAACCAGCGGAGTGACCGGTCCATGAGTAACCAGACGGGAGGTCATTCTCTGCCAGCTGGAGAAGGTACCGCAGGTAGCCAGTGCATGAACCTCGATACGCTCCTTGGCACGCATCACATCGATGGGACCGATGGTAGCAGCCATGGGGGGCACGTTGGCGATATCACCGGACTGACCGAAGGTGCCGTTCAGGGAGTTCTGC
>JAZREO010000101.1:0-7048 GCA_045660845.1 Eubacteriales bacterium | reverse complement strand
TTGGCGAAAACGGCAGTGTGCTGGAGCTGACTAAGGATCGGGCAAAGATCACCGGCACCACCCAGGCAGGGGCTGTGATGGTGGACGGCATTGGGGTGGGCGATGTGGGCAATATCGTCCTGCGGGATCGCCGGATCCTCTCCCAGGAGGGGATCATTCTGGTGGTCGCCGCCATCAATAAGGCTACCAAGCAGGTGGTCAGCGGTCCGGATATTGTCAGCCGTGGCTTTATCTATGTCCGAGAAAATGAGGACCTGATGGGCGAAGCCCAGAAGGTGGTCAAAAATGCCCTGAACCGGAGCCTTGCCAAAGGGAATCTGGAGTGGGCAGCACTCAAGACCGATATGCGGGACGCCCTTGCCCACTATATCAGTTCCAAGACCAAGCGTAGCCCCATGATCATTCCCATTATTATGGATGTATAATTAAAAAGAAGCAGCCGGTTATGATATGTACCCAAAAGTCAAATACTTTTTGGGTGCATATCAACCGGCTGCTCTCTTTATAAAAAATAAGTAAAATTGGTACCTGCCTTGCAATTTATTGAAATTGATCTTATAATATTAGCGGCAGATCGGGTCCTTGCAGACCCAGATGATATCCTCACCGATCCGCTCCACGTCGCACCAAGGGATGCGGATCTCGTCCCGGCGGAAGAGGCCCTTCCCGCAAAGGACCAAGGCTTCCAGCTTGCCACATTCGCAGCTGATGATGAGGTCTGTGGGGTATCCCAACTTTCTGCCGGTGCAGGAAACGACAACTTCTTTTTCCTTTAAGCAGTCTAATGTTAATTCCATATGATCACCTCATTATTAAATTATGAAAGGAATCGTGAACGTGAATACAAATTTTAGAAATCAAGCCTATACCGCCGCCCGGGAGCTGATCCAACTGGGCGGACTGCAGGAGGGAGACCTCCTGGTGGTAGGCTGCTCCTCCAGCGAGATCGCCGGCGAGAAGATCGGCACTCATTCTGCCCCGGAGGTGGGCAAAGAGGTGGCGGAGGGCATCCTCGCCGCCTGCAAGGAAGCGGGTGTTTTTTTGGCAGCCCAGTGCTGCGAGCATCTCAATCGTGCACTCATCGTGGAGCGGGAACTGGCAGAAAAGCGGGGCTATCCTATCGTCAACGCCGTTCCTCAGCCGAAAGCGGGCGGTTCCTTTGCCACTGCTGTTTATGAGCTGATGAAAAAACCGGCGGCGGTGGAGCGGATCTCTGCTGAAGCGGGCATGGATATAGGCGGGACTTTGATCGGGATGCATCTTTGCGAAGTGGCAGTCCCCTGCCGTTTGCAACTGAAGCAGATCGGTAATGCCATTCTCCTCGCCGCTCGCACCCGCCCTAAATTCATTGGCGGGGAGAGAGCCTGCTATGATGATGATCTCAAATAAAAAAAGTCCCATGCGGGACTTTTTTTATTTGATTTCTTCTACCGGCAGTTTGGGTTCTACCAAGACAGAATAGTAGTTGTCATAGACCACCATACCGGGGCGGGCGCCGCCCGGCTTTTTGACATGGGAGACCGGGCAGTAATCCACCTCCACCTTGGGGGCAGTCTTGCCCTTGCTGTAGTAGGCGCAGATGGAGGCGGCTTCTAAGATGGATTGGTCGTCGATCTCCTTGCCACCGCTCTGGATCAGGACATGGGCGCTGTGGATATTCTTGGTATGCAGCCAGAGATCGTCCTTGCGGGAGAGCTTGACGGTCAGCTGGTCGTTCTGAACATTGTTGCGTCCCACTAAAATGGTCAGCCCGGTAGAGGAGATAAACTTTCGGGGCTTGGAGGGGGTAGCGGAACGCCCATTGCTTTTGCGGCGGTTTTTGCTGAACCCGGTTCGGATCAGTTCCTCCCGGATCTGGTCCACATCCGCCGTGCTTTCGCAGTCGCAGAGGGCGAGAAAGACACTATCTAAATAAGAAAGATCCTCCTGATCCTGGCGGATCAGTTCCGCCACTACCCGGGCGGATGTTTTCGCTTTGTTGTATTTTTTGAAATATAATTGGGCATTTTGCTGGGGGGATTTATCCGGACGCAGGGGGATCTGGAGGGGGGCACAGTTGTCGTAATAGTTTTCCACCGTTACCTCTGTCATGCCGGTCTGGGCTTTATGGAGGTTGCTCTGCAGCAGCTCACCGCAGATGCGGTAATGATCGGCTTTTTTGCCGTCCTCCAGCTCCTTTTGCCGCACCCGCATGGTCCGCTCGATGCGGGCAGAGGTGCGGGTCAGGAGCTGCTCCACATCCCGGGTCTTTTGCTTGAGCCGCACATCCTCAGCGCTCTTTTCAAAATAATCCTCGATCAGCGTCACCGGGGAGGGGTAGGCAATGGTTTCGGCGGAGGGACCGTACTGCCCGATGGGGAAGAAGGAAAAATCGATCCATTTACCGCTTCCACTCTCCCGGACAGCGGTAGGGACGCAGAGATTTTGCGCCAGCCGTTCCGCCGTTTCAGTAAGGGTCTTTTCCAGCGCGGCGCGCTGGTTGGGGGTCAGTCCATCGGCGGGGGCGTCGATCCGCCCGGCGCTTTGGAACGCCAGTTCCCGTGCGACGATGGGAGAGATGCCGCTGTAGTGGTCCATGATGGCTTTCCAGAGGGGCTTGTCGGTAGCGGTGAGGGGATGGAGATCCCCGGCATCTGCTTCCGCAAAGGGCTTTTTTTCCTGGGGGATTACCGGCTCGTATTTCAGTCCGGGCAGCATCTGCCGTCCGGCAGTGATGTCCACATGGCGAATGGAATCGATGATCTTGCCGGATTCGTCTATCAAGACTAAGTTGGAAGTCCTTCCCAGAATTTCAAAGATCAGGTACTTTTTGACCGGCTCAAAGAAGTCGTTTTTGCCTAAAAATTCAATAAACACCGCCCGCTCAAACTGGGGCATATATACCCGCTCCACCCGCGCTCCGGTCAGGTGCTTGCGTAGTACCATGCAGAAAAGAGGGGGTTGCGCCGGGTTTTCTGCGTCCTTTTCGGTGAGGGTGATGCGGGCGCAGTTGGGGGTACAGCAAAAGAGTAGTTTGGTACGCAAGGCGGGGGCCCGCAGATTGAGGAGGATCTCATCCTTGCCGGGCTGATAGACCTTTTCTACCCGCGCGCCTTCCAGCACCTGCCCTATTTCCCGGGTCAGATAGGTTAAAAAACAAGCGTCTAATGCCACGGTTATAAAACCTCCATGGGAGCGGAACGCTCCAGCACCGTAACGGTCAAAGCAGGAAATGCTTCTCTCAGTGCCTTCGCCAGGGGCGCAAGGACGATATATTCCGTTTCATAATGACCGAACATCAATAGATTGATGCCTTGCTCTCTGGCAAAGAGAGCATGGTTGTGCTTATATTCTCCGGTAACAAAGGTATCACAGCCCAGCCGGACGGCGTCCTCTAAAAGACTGCCACCGCTACCGCCTACCAACGCAATTTTCCGGATTTCCTCATGACAGCGAACACCCAGGCAATACTCCGTAGGCAGTTCCTTTTTCAGCCGGGTGACCAGCTCGGTGACGGTGGTATCTACCTCTCCGATCCGTCCCAGCCCGCTGAATTCCTCCGACTGCTCCATACCGCAGCAGGCGGCAAGGCAGGTGTTGACCCCACCCTCGGCGGCGTCCAGGTTGGTGTGGCAGGCGATGTGGGCAATGCCCTTTTCCGCCAGGCTCAGAATGTGCCGCCCGGTGTCGGTCTCGCTGTTGACCTGCTTTTCCGGGGAAAAGATCAGCGGGTGATGGGTGAGGAGCAGCTGACAGTCCGCCGCTTCCGCGGCAGCGATGGCTTGTTCGGTGGGATCCAGCGCCAGCAGCAACCGCTCCACCGGGCGATCCATTCGCCCCACATTCAGTCCCGGATTGTCCCACTCCTCTGCCAACTCATAGGGACAGTAGGTGTTTAAAAAATCATAAATATCTTTTACCGTCGTCATGGCTTCGCCTTTCTGATGTGTTCCAATAATGTTTCTGTTTCCCTGATGCGTTTTTCATCGGGGACGTTGGCAGACCGCAGCCCTTTGAGGGCAGCTTCCGTCCGTTTTTCTTCTTTCAAGAGGTAATCGGCATAAAGGGGGTCCCCTCGATGCATACTAAAGTAATCAGGGGCATAGGTTTTTCCTGTCCTTTTAACAGCGAAAATGCGGTAGAATTTCTCTCCGTCCCGCGCCAGAGCACCCTTTATGATCTCATAGCCTCTGGCGGCAAGCCCGTCCAGCAGCTCGTAGACCGCACTCATGGGTTGCAGCACCCAAAGGGGCGGTTCCATGGGCGAGCGGTCCATGATCAGTTCCATCAATTCCCCGCCCATCCCTGCGATCGCGACTGCGGTTACTTTTTGGAGAGTCTCTTCCGGGATGCTCTGCAGACCGTCAGAGAGGTAGAGGGGGATCTGACCGGACAGTCCTAAGGAATTCAGTTGTTTTTTTGCCGCCGCCAGCGGACCCTCCCGGATATCGGCGGCATAAGCACCGGCAAGCCTGCCGGAGAGCAGCCCCTCGGCGGGCAGTTTGCAGTGATCGGTTCCGATGTCCAGCAGGACGCTCCCTGACGGAACAAGGGAAAGCACCGCCTTGAGACGGCTGTCTAATAAACCCATGATGCACCTCTTTTTCGCTATTTAAAACTATTTTACCAAATTTATAAAAGATCCGCAAGTTTTTATTGCAATCGTTTCGGGAAGTATGCTATACTTTAAATAATTGAGAGAGGCAGGAAAGAAGATGCAGGTTTCCATTTTGGGGCTCCCCATTCAGAATGTAACGATGGACGAAGCTGTAAATGATGTTTACAGCTTCTTCGCTGCGCGCGAAAGTAAGATGGTCGTGACCCCTAATGCGGAGATCCTTCAGATGTTTGACCGGCAGTCGGAAGTCAAGGACGCTTTGTTGCAGGCAGACTATGTGGTGCCGGATGGTGTGGGCATCCTGCTGGCGGCCAAGCGGATGGGGACGCCTGTTAAGGAAAAGGTAGCCGGCGTGGAGCTGGCGACTCACCTTTTGGAGCGCTCTGCCCGGGAGGGTAAGCGGATCTACTTTTTAGGCGCTAAGCCCGGGGTGGCGCAGATCGCCAAGGAATGCCTCGAAAAGGAAATGCCCGGCATCCAGATCGTCGGCGTACAGGATGGATATTTTAAACCGGAGGAAGAACCGGCGGTGATCGAGGAGATCAACCGGCTGGATGTAGATATGCTGTTCGTCTGCCTGGGAGCGCCCAAGCAGGAACTTTGGATGGCTGCCCATAAAAAGGATCTGAGAGTGGGCGTGATGCTGGGTCTGGGCGGGACGCTGGATGTCCTGGGGCGCCAGGTTCGGCGCGCTCCCCGCTGGATGATCCGGCTTCGGTTGGAATGGCTCTATCGGATCATAAAAGAGCCCCATCGCATCGGGCGGGTCGCTCGTCTGCCAATCTTCCTGATGGGCATTAAGAAAGAAAAGTAAAGGGCGGAAAAACCGCCCTTTTAAAAAGGAGAAATACAATGGGAGAAGCAAAATTGCGGGTCCGGCTCTTAAGCCATACGCCGGACGGAGAAAAGATCATTGCCGCGGCGGCAAAGCTTTGCTATGCCCGGGCTGATATCGATACGGTGCTGGACGGGCTGACCCCCGAAAAGACCGAGAGCTTTTTGGATATGCTGGCATCTCTGGGGCACGAGAGCCCCATCGAACATATCAGCTTTACCTTCGGCATCGAGAATGTGTCCCGTGCACTGCTGGCGCAGATCACCCGCCATCGCCACGCTTCTTTCAGTGTCCAGAGCCAGCGGTATGTGGCGGAGGACCATTTTGAGTTTGTTCTGCCGCCTGCCATTGAAGCCAATCCGGAGGCAAAGGCGCTGTACTTAGAGACTATGGACGAGCTGGCCAGCCGCTATGCCCGGCTGACCGACCTGCTGATGGAGGGCACTGAGGGTACCACTGCCGATAAGAAAAAGGCAATCGAGGACGCTCGGTTCGTGCTGCCCAACGGCTGCACCACCAAGATGATGGTGACGATGAATGCCAGGAGTCTTTTGAACTTCTTCCGTCTGCGTTGCTGTACCCGCGCGCAGTGGGAGATCCGGGAACTGGCGACCCAGATGCTGATGCTGGTGCGGGAGGTCTGTCCCACTGTCTTTAAGCTGGCGGGTCCGCCTTGTGTGGGAGGAAAATGTCCCGAGGGAAAGATGTCCTGTGGGAAGATGAAAGAAATGAAAGAAAAGTTTTTAGGAGCGTAAAAATGGGGAGATTGATCGTAATAGACGGACTGGACGGCAGCGGAAAGGGGACTCATTCCAAGCTGGTTACCGCCAAGCTCAATGAATTGGGAGTTCCCGCCATGCGGATCTCCTTTCCGGACTATGGCTCCCCCTCCAGCGCCCTTTTGCAGATGTATCTCCATGGGGAGTTCGGCTCCCATGCGGACGATGTTAATGCCTATGCGGCGTCGGTCTTTTTTGCGGCGGATCGGTTCGCCGGCTTCCGCACCAAGTTCCAGAAGCCTTATGACGATGGCGTGATCCTGGTGGCGGATCGCTATACCACCTCCAATATCGTCCACCAGATGAGTAAGTTGCCGGAAACAGAGTGGGACGCCTTTATCGCATGGCTTTCGGATTTTGAATATGGAAAATTGGAATTGCCCCGTCCCGATGCGGTGATTTATCTGGACATGAAGCCGGAGATCTCTCAAAAGCTCATTGAGCGGCGCTATCGGGGAGATCTGTCCAAAAAGGATATCCATGAGGTGGATGTTCGCTATTTGGAGAACAGCCGCCGCTGTGCTCTTTATGTGGGAGAGCAGTTGGGCTGGCATATGATCCCTATGTATGACAAAGCGGGCAAACCTCGCAGTAAAGAAGAAAATTTCGCTATCATTTTTGAGAAGGTAAAAGAGGTATATCATGACCTTGGACTTTAAAAAACCGGAGTTCTCTCAAAAGGAAACTGTGGACCGCGCGATCCGGGCGACGGATACCCGGCTCTGCGACCAGACCTTCGGTAATCTTTACGCTTGGTCCGCTGTATTCGAGGTGGGACTGGCAACCTGGCAGGATAGTTATGCTTCCCGCTGGGGCAAGTGGTATTCCGCACCCATC
>JAZREO010000100.1:0-39652 GCA_045660845.1 Eubacteriales bacterium | reverse complement strand
CAAAGGAGGATAAAAAATGAGCAACAAGTGTCCCGTTCCATTCAAGGGAACAAAAGAGCAAGAGCAGCAGTTACTTGAAGTAATTGCGAAGTACAAGGATCAAGACGGTCCTTTGATGCCTGTACTTCAGGAGGCCCAGGATATTTATGGCTATCTGCCTATCGAGGTGCAGAAGATCATCTCCGAGGGTCTGGATATCCCTCTTGAGCATATTTATGGCGTCGTTACGTTCTATGCCCAGTTTTCTCTGGCGCCCAAGGGCGAATATAAGATCGGCGTATGTCTGGGGACTGCCTGCTATGTTAAGGGCTCCGGCGACATTTTGAATAAAATCAAAGAGATCATCGGGATCGATGTGGGTGAGTGCACGCCTGACGGTAAATTCTCTCTTGAGGCGACCCGCTGCATCGGTGCTTGCGGTTTGGCTCCTGTTATGACCATCAATGAAGACGTATACGGCCGACTGGTTGTCGGTGATATTCCGGATATCCTGAAAAAGTATATGAACTGATTCCATGAAGGAATTATCGCTCAATATACTGGATATCACTTATAACTCCATCAAAGCAAAAGCGGAAAAGATTGAGATCAGCGTATCGGAATCGGTTTCAAAAAATCTGGTCGAGATCGAGATCAAGGACAATGGTTGCGGCATGGACGAAACGTTTCTGTGCCGGGTAACAGATCCCTTTGTCACCACCCGGACCACCCGCAAGGTGGGGCTTGGGATTCCGCTTTTT
The DNA here is from genome assembly GCA_045660845.1 of Eubacteriales bacterium. Lineage (GTDB taxonomy): Bacteria > Bacillota > Clostridia > Oscillospirales > QAKW01 > QAKW01. The sequence goes on along the minus strand of JAZREO010000100.1, from coordinate 38,912 downwards.
AAGCAAAGCGCCGAGGATACGGACGGCAGCTTCTCCATCTCATCAAAGATAGAGGAGGGGACGAACGTATACGCATCTTTCCGGCTGGACCACCTGGACCGCGCTCCTATCGGGGACATGAGCAGTACAATGGTGAGCCTGATTCAAGCAAATGACCGGATCCGTTTTATCTATCGTCATACGACAGATCAAGGGGTTTTTGCTTTAGATACGGACGAGCTGCATGAGCAGCTTGGAGATGTTCCGCTTTCGGAGCCCGCTGTGCTTGGCTGGATCGGAGAATATATCAATGAGAATTTAGATGCTATTCAAGGAGGAAAAATATAAAATGAAATCTTTAGCTGAATTGCAGGCAATTAAGGAAAAAATGCAGAATAAAGTCAATCTGCGCGCCACTGAGGACGGCAACACTGTCCGCGTGGTTGTTGGTATGGCTACCTGCGGGATCGCAGCCGGCGCCCGCCCGGTCCTGAATGCCTTTTTGAAAGAGATCGAGGACCGTCACCTCGCTAATGTGATCTGCACCCAGACTGGTTGTATCGGCATCTGTCAGTACGAACCTGTTGTTGAGATCACCACGCCTGACGGTAACAAGACCACTTATGTTAAAATGAATGAAGATAAAGTGGCTAAGGTAGTTACTGAGCATATTGTAAACAATAAGGTCGTTCAGGAATTCACCATCGGCGCTTACGAGAAATAAGGGGGATTTTAAACAATGATTAGAAACCATATTTTGATTTGCGGCGGTACAGGTTGTACGTCCTCCGGTTCCTTGACCCTCATGGAGGCATTGAACGCCGAGCTGGAAAAAAATAATCTCCAGGATGAAGTCAAGGTCGTTATGACCGGCTGCTTCGGTCTTTGCGCTCTGGGTCCCATCATGATCGTCTATCCCGAAGGCTCTTTCTACAGCCGGATCGACGCCGATGCCATCCCTGAGATCGTGTCTGAGCACATCATCAAGGGTCGTATCGTTAAGAAATATCTGTACAGCGAAGTTGCAGAATTGGAAGAGAAGGGCGTACACGCTTCTCTGAATGATACCAATTTCTACAAGAAGCAGAAGCGTGTTGCTCTTAGAAACTGCGGTGTTATCAACCCCGAAGTTATCGATGAGTACATTGCTTACGACGGCTACCAGGCGCTGGGCAAGGTGCTGACCGAGATGACTCCCGCTGATGTCATCCAGATCATCAAGGATTCCGGTCTGCGTGGTCGCGGCGGCGGCGGCTTCCCCACCGGCTTGAAGTGGGATCTGGCTTCCCGCACCAAAGCGGAGGTCAAGTATGTCTGCTGTAACGCCGACGAAGGTGACCCGGGTGCGTTCATGGATCGCTCCATTCTGGAGGGCGACCCCCATGCTGTTATTGAGGCCATGGCGATCGCCGCTTATGCGGTCGGCGCCTGCAAGGGCTTTGTATACATCCGCGCAGAGTATCCCATTGCTGTAAATCGTCTGCAGATCGCCATTAACCAGGCGCGTGAATACGGTCTGCTGGGCGAAGGGATCTTTGGTACCGATTTCAATTTCGATATGGAGATCCGTCTGGGTGCGGGTGCGTTCGTTTGCGGTGAGGAAACTGCTTTGATGACCTCCATCGAAGGCAACCGCGGCGAGCCTCGCCCCCGTCCGCCCTTCCCCTCCGAAAAGGGTATCTTCGGTATTCCGACCATGAACTGCAATGTGGAGACCTATGCAAATATTCCTCAGATCATCTTGAACGGTGCAGATTGGTTTGGCTCCATGGGTACCGAGAAGTCCAAGGGTACCAAGGTATTTGCCTTGGGCGGCAAGATCGTCAATACCGGTCTGGTGGAGATCCCCATGGGTACCACTCTGCGTGAGGTTATCGAGGATATCGGCGGCGGTATTCCCGATGGTAAGAAGTTTAAGGCGGCTCAGACCGGCGGTCCTTCCGGCGGCTGTATTCCCGCTTCTCTGATCGATACTCCCATCGACTATGATAATCTGATCGCCATCGGCTCCATGATGGGTTCCGGCGGTCTGATCGTCATGGATGAAGACAACTGCATGGTTGACATCGCGAAGTTCTTCCTGGAGTTCACTGTGGACGAATCCTGCGGTAAATGTACTCCCTGCCGTATTGGTACCAAGAGAATGCTGGAGTATCTGGACAAGATCACTTCCGGTAAGGCTACCATGCAGGATCTGGATGATCTGGAAGAGCTGTGCTACTACATTAAAGCAAACTCCCTCTGCGGTCTGGGTCAGACTGCTCCCAACCCGGTTCTTTCTACTCTGCGTTATTTCAGAGATGAGTATGAGGGTCACATTCTGGAGAAGCGCTGCCCTGCCGGCGTATGTAAGGATCTGATGCGTTATGAGATCACCGAGGATTGTAAGGGATGTACCCTTTGCGCCCGGAATTGCCCGGTCAATGCGATCAACGGCACGGTCAAGAATTTGCATACCATCGATCAGGATAAGTGCATTAAGTGCGGCGTTTGCGTAAGCAAGTGTAAGTTTAAGGCAATTATCCGGAAGTAAAGGAGAGGAGAAGAACAAATGATTAACTTAAAGATCAACGGCACCCCGGTCAGCGTTCCTGCCGGTACGACTGTTCTGGAGGCTGCCAGACAAATGAATATCGATATCCCCACTCTGTGCTTCCTGAAGGAGATCAATGCGATCGGTGCTTGCCGTATCTGCGTTGTTGAGAACAGAGTGAACGGTGTAGGCCGCCTGGTGGCCGCCTGCGTATTCCCTGTAGCTGAGGGTATGGAGATCTATACCCATAGCCCCATGGTTCTGAAGGCAAGAAAGCAAACCTTAGAGCTGATCCTTTCCAACCATGAAAAGAAGTGTCTTTCCTGCGTTCGCTCCGGCGATTGTGAGCTGCAGCGCCTCTGCAACGAGTATAAGGTAGAGAAGGAAGACGCCTATGACGGCGATGTCAACTTCTATGAATTGGATGATTCCGCGGTTCATATGATCCGCAACAACAATAAGTGCATCCTTTGCCGCCGTTGCGTTGCTGTTTGTAATAAGAATCAGGCCGTGTCCGTTATCGGCGCCAACGAAAGAGGCTTCTCCACCCATATCGGTTCCGCCTTTGATGATGGTTTGGGTCTGACCTCCTGCGTCGGCTGCGGTCAGTGTATCGTCGCTTGCCCCACCGGCGCTCTTGCCGAGCGGGATGATACCGAGAAGGTCTGGGCTGCACTGGCTGATCCCACCAAGCATGTGGTCGTTCAGGTTGCTCCTTCTATTCGTGTCACCCTGGGTGAAGCCTTTGATATGCCTGTTGGCACGAATGTTGAGGGCAAGATGGTCACCGCTCTGAAGAAGCTGGGCTTTGATAAGGTATTTGATACCGATCTCTCTGCAGACCTGACCATTATGGAAGAGGCCAACGAGCTGATCGAGCGTGTTCAGAAAGGCGGTGCTCTGCCGATGATCACCTCCTGCTCTCCCGGCTGGGTCAAGTTCTGCGAGCATTATTTCCCCGATATGATCCCCAACCTTTCTTCCTGCAAGTCTCCCCAGCAGATGTTTGGTGCTCTGGTCAAGACCTATTATGCGGAGAAGAATAATATCGATCCCAAGGATATCGTCAGCGTATCTGTGATGCCCTGCACCGCAAAGAAATTTGAGGTGGGTCGTGACGACCAGGATGCTGCCGGTGTTCCTGATGTGGACATCTCCATTACCACCCGTGAGCTGGCAAGAATGATCAAGAGAGCCGGTCTGTTCTTCACCAAGTTGGAGGACAGCGAGTTTGATAATCCTCTGGGAATCGGCTCCGGTGCCGGTCTGATCTTTGGTGCTACCGGCGGTGTTATGGAAGCGGCTCTGCGTACCGCAGTTGAGACTCTGACCGGCGAAGAGCTGGGTAAGCTGGAGTTCACCGATGTACGCGGTACTGCCGGCATCAAAGAAGCCAGCTACAAGGTTGGCGATCTGGAAGTCAAGGTTGCTGTCTGCTCCGGTCTGGCAAATGCCAAGGAGCTGCTGCAGAAGGTTCAGTCCGGTGAAGCCGACTATACCTTCATCGAAGTCATGGCTTGCCCCGGCGGCTGTGTCAACGGCGGCGGTCAGCCCTTCCAGCCTGCTTCTGTCAGAAACTATGAGGATCTGCGTGCAATGCGTGCCAAGGCGCTGTATGACACTGATGCTGCGATGACTCTCAGAAAGTCTCATGAGAACCCGATGATCAAGGAACTCTATGATACCTATCTGGAGCGTCCCGGCAGCCATAAGGCGCATGAACTGCTGCACACCACCTATGTGGCAAGAAACCGGTTCGGCGAGCAGTAAAATTAAATTTAAAAGGACTCTTCCGTGAAGAGTCCTTTTTATTTATTCACATATTTTTTACCAAATCCATATTCACAAAATCAAAAATTTATTGTATAATATATTCATTGTATTCTATATCACGGAGGTTTAACCATGGGTAAGGGACAACGGGTGCGCGCCGGGCGCGCTGCCGAAAAAGAGGCGATGAAGGTTGCTGCTGCCAAGAATGCGAAGAAAGCGAAGATCACAAAGATCACAACTGCGATCATTGCAGTTGTTGTGCTTGTGAGCTTGGTGGGCGGTGTGATCTACCATACCATTTATTCTGCCGCTTATAATAAGGGTACCATTCAGCGCGATACCGTCGTGTTGCAGTCTGATCATTATACGGTTGACGCTGCGATGATGTCGTACTATTTCTATACCCAGTATAATTCCTTTACAAACAACTATTCTTCCTATCTTTCTTCTCTGGGACTGGATACCGGTATTTCTCTAAAGCGTCAGGATTGCACATTCCAGGAGGGCTCTACCTGGTTTGAGTATTTCTGTGACCAGGCGGGCAGCCAGGTGAAGGAATATCTGTATCTTGCCGAAAAAGCCAAGGCGGACGGTATGGCTTTGAATGAGGAGGATCAGACCTCTATTCAGGCGATCATCGATCGTTACTATTCCTATGCCGAGGAAAATGGGGTGGAGGATGCAGAATTCCTCAGCGCTGCTTTCGGTACCGGTGTAAATGAGAACGATGTCCGCAAGTGTCTGGAACTTTCTACTATGGCTGATAAGTATTATCAGAAGTATTATGATTCTCTCAACTATACGGACGCAGAGCTGGAGAACTACTATAAGGAGAATATTGATACCTATCGGTATGTAGATTACTATAGTTATTCTGTTGTTGCCGCTGATACTAAGGACAGTGCAACTTACGCAGCTGCTGAGGTCAAGGCAAAAGAGTTGGCTGCTGTAAAGGATACCGATGCTTTCCGCGCATGGGTCGAAAAGGAGTTCCGTGCGTCCAACCCGGTTACTGATGAGAATACCGAAGAGGAGATCAAGGAAGATCTGGACTCTTTGCTGGGCGGGCTAAAGGCGTCTCAGGTGACCTACACCAAGGATGACGCCGCTTCTGAATGGCTCTTTAAGACTGCTAAGGTGGGCGAGACCTATATCGCGGATGATGAAAAGGGTACTTATACGGTTTATTATTGTACTGCTACGCCGTACCGCGATGAGACTGCTACCCGCACTATCCGCGATATCGTCCTGACGGAGGCGAATTACAGCAAGGATGAACTCAAGACGACTGCTGAGGATATCGTAAAGAAGATGAAGGAAGCCGGGTTGACCGAAGAAACCTTCCAGAAGTTTGCTGCGGAGTACAGCGAGAATACCTCCTCCAATACCAACGGCGGACTCTGCGAAAACTGGAAGCAGAGCTCCTTTGACGGGACCATCGGCGACTGGGTGTATGCCGCCGAACGGAAAACCGGCGATTTTGAGGCGTTTGCCATCGACGACGGTTATGCGATCTGCTACTATGTAGGCGAAGGAATCCCCGCTTGGAAGTCCGATTGTATCAATGGCAAGAAATCTGCTGACTATGAGGCGGCTTATAAGGAATGGACCGGTGCGATTGCTTTGAACGAAAACGAAAAGGGCTATAATAAGATCCCAAATAACGTATAAAAACAAAAGAAAGGCGTGTGCTTTATGCACACGCCTTTTTGTTTTTGAACAACCACTTGTAGCTGATATAGTAGAGTGGGATGGAGAGAAGGATCGAACCAAAGAAATCCAGGATGGAATGTTGCTTGACGAATACGGTAGAAAGACAGATCAGAACTGTTAGGATGGTGGCGGTATGGGCTACCCAGGAATGTTTTTTGCACCATTCATTCTTTGCCAGCGCAATATTCATACCGATGGAATTCAGACAGTGGATACTGGGGAAGACATCGTGGGGCGTATCGCCTGCCTGCAGCAGTTCAAGCGCTTCAATAAGTAAATTGCTTCTGCCAAGTGAATCGTAGTCAACCCGCAGGGTCTGATAGTTGGGGAAGATCATGTAGATGATTAGGCAGGTGGTCATGCCAATATAGAGAAAAGCGCACATCCGGAGAAAGTCCGTCCGGTTATTAAAAAACAGAAAGACATATCCGGCAGCGATGTATGCAAACCATAAAAAATAGGGAATAACAAACAGTTCGCAAAAAGGGATCAGATCATCGATAAAACTATAAATTTCTGTTATATTTGCTCGCTGCGGCGTGAAAGTGTTCAGCCAGCCAAACCAGGGCATATAGATCAGAAAATACAAGACCATGATCGCATGACCATATTTTTTTTGAAAGAAATAGGATAATTTTGACATGGTGTTCCTCAGTTAAACTTATATAGTTTCTGCACGATCCGGTAGCCGGCAATGGTGAGAGTACGAACAAATCGGTTGGTATACGCATAGAATCCGGCAAGGGAACGGTAGCGGAAATGCCCATATGAATAAGGATGGTTTTCCTTGAGGTATTTCCAATATTCCCTCAGCTTTTTCATAGCCTCCGGTGAACCGTCCAAGGTCAGCATGAGAGCAGAGATCAGCACCATAACGCTGGCGTAATGGATCATATAGCGGTAAAGCTTGGGGCGGGATCCGCGAATCTTTTGGAGATCGTGCTTTTCAAGAATAAGCTTGGATACCTTGATCTGCTGATCTACCCGCTTGATCATAACACTTTCATTGACCGACTGGTCGGTACGCCCAATATAGTAACGGTAAAAATCGGTATCGCAATAATAAATGGAGTTGACAAAGGGCAGGGGAGAGTAAAGAAAAATATTGTCCACATAGAATGTGTGCAGTGGGATCTGCAGGTCACATTCCCGCACCAGCTCCGTTCGGTAGAATACCGAATGCATGATCATATAACGGCTAATGTCAAAAGCCCCACATTCGGACCAAGTGAATTTCCGCTCTCTGGGGAAGATGCCTCGGTAATGAATAGTATGGGGACGCTTTCCCTCATGCTCATAAACATAATTGCAGACGATCAGATCCAGCAGATCACCGCGCTGCATAAAGCTTTCAATTAGCTTCAGGATCCGCTGCAAGGATTCGGTATCTGCCCAATCGTCGGAGTCGATGACCTTATAATAAATCCCCTCTGCTTCGGCAAGCCCTGCCATAATACCGGAACCGTGTCCACCGTTTTCTTTATGTACCACCTTGACGATTTCAGGGTATTTTTCGCAGTATTCATCGGCGATCTCGCCGGTACGATCTGTGGAACCGTCGTTGACAAGAATGATCTCCACCCGATCTCCGCCGGTCAGCAGTGATTCAATACAGCGGCGCATATAGCTTTCGCTATTGTAGCAAGGTACCGCAAAGGATATCAGTTTCATAAAAATGCTCCTTGTTTTTTAAACATCTGGTTTACGATAAGTTTATCACATCTATGCTATAAAATCAAGTTGAGGGAAAGAGTTTGTTCATTAATTTTTCTTTAAGCCCGGCGGTGGCAGCGAAGTCAGTCCCTTTGGCATATTCCTGCTCGATCTTCATATGGAGCGCTCTTGCTTCGTTTAATTTCACTATGGCGAGATTTAAGATCTCGCGCTCCAACCGTTTAATAAAGGCAAGCTTGTTTTTGTTTTCTTCCAGGTATTCTTTATCCATCATGCCTTGGAGCGAAATCTTTCGTAGAATATTTTCTTCCGGAAGCTCCAGTGGAAAAAGTCCGTCGCGGCTGACGATGGAAAGCTCTGCCGACGGAATGATCATGTGTTGCAGGGTTTCTTTTCCTAATAAGGGGTGGAAGCAGTTGATGTGATCGATCCCGTTTTCAGTCAGGCGCCGGTCAAGGTAGGAGAGAAAGGTATGACCAACCATCCAGCGGTCTTCCAGAATAATGATATTTTTGCCTAACGAGCAGAAAGTATTGCAGTAGGTGACACGCCCATCCGGTGAAATGCCGGACAAAAATCGCTCATGAATGATCGGATTGCGATTGAAATTTTCCCATAAGGCATTTTGCCGCAGAATTTTATCGGCGGCTGAGTGGACCTTATGGATCGATAACTGCTTCTTCAGCGGTGTAAAAACCCCTTTATGGATGTTTTTAGCACTTTTGAGCAACGCATAGCAGTTTTTATACAGCTCTTTTTTTTGATCGCTCAATTTAATGATTGTCTTTTTATCTAATTTTTCCGGTTCCCAACCCTCGCCCAGGTCAATGATATTTCCGCCAACACCAGGGTATTGCGGCTCATAGCTATGAGGAGCGGTGGCATCGAGGATCACCGCGTTTTGCTCGGGCAGTACTACCCCGTCCAGACTGGTGGGATCCCCGGAGCAGTGGATCAGTTCCGCACTGTCGGACCGCTCTGCGATCTGCTTGAGCAGTGTGCTTTTTCCGCTGCCGGGACCGCCTTTTATGTAATAAATGCGATGTTTTTTCTCGTCTAGTAATGTATCGAATAAGGAGATAAAACCGTCGCCACTGTTTGCAGCGCAAAATGTCTTGTATTTCATATGCTCACCTCTGTTTATCATATGTTCCACCCCCTCTTTCGTTCGCATAAGATTTTAGAAAGATGGAAATAATGAGGGTGAAAACAATAATGGAGGTTGCTATGCTAAATAAAGTTGTGATCAGCGGTGTGGATACGTCGAAGCTTCCCATTTTGTCCAATGATGAAAAAAATGAATTATTGCGCAGGATCAAGGCGGGGGATAAAAAGGCGAAGGACCAGTTTGTGGAGGGAAATCTCCGGTTGGTGCTCTCCCTGGTGCAGCGCTTTGCCGGGCGGGGCGAGAGCATGGACGATCTTTTTCAGGTGGGATGCATTGGGCTGATCAAGAGCATAGATAACTTTGATTTGAGTCTGGGACTTCGGTTTAGTACCTACGGGGTGCCGATGATCCTGGGTGAGATCCGCCGCTATCTGCGGGACAACAATATGGTTCGGGTCTCCCGGGCGACCCGTGATCTTGCTTATCGGGCGCTGACGGTAAAGGAACGTCTTTCCAATGAGAAGAGCCGTGAACCGACTGTTGCAGAGATCGCAAAGGAGCTGGAGGTGAAAAAGGAAGATGTTGTGATGGCGCTGGAGGCGATCGTGGATCCCATTTCGCTTTTTGAGCCGGTTTATTCAGACGGAAACGATGCTATTTATGTTATGGACCAGGTGAGCGATGGGCGAGGTGGCGATGACTGGTTGGACGAGCTATTGATCAAGGATGCCATCGATAAGCTTCCGGACCGGGAAAAGAATATCATTGAGCTTCGCTTTTTAGAAGGTAAAACGCAGATGGAAGTGGCGGAAGAGGTGGGGATCTCCCAGGCACAGGTCTCTCGATTGGAAAAGGGCGCGATGGAACGGATCAAGGGGCAGCTGTAACGGCTGCTCCTTTGTTTCATATTATATAAGAGAACGACGGGAGGGTAATATATGCTTGTGAAGGTATTGGACGAAAACCGTGTGAAGATCCTGATGGAGGATCAGGACATTGAATTTTACGGCTTACCTTTTGAAAAGATCAACTATGATGATCCTCTTTCCCGGGCTTTTATCTATGACCTGATCCAAAAAACCTATGACCAGACCGGCGTGAATTTTCAGGACTGCCGGGTCATGATCGAGGTGGTGCCCGGCGTATCCCGTACCTATTATATTCTTCTTACAAAAATCCAACGGGAGGGGCGGGAAAAAATTGAATTTGACAAAGCCGACCGAGTGGATACTGAGGTGTATATTTTCAAAATTGATCACGGCTCTGATGTTTTGAAATTTTTTCGAAGTATGATGCAATTCCGACCGGATATTAGTGAATTATACAGTTATAAAAACTGTTATTATGTGACCCTTACCTTTTCGGCAAGCCTGACTGTTAAACCGGAGTTTGCCTTATTTTTGATGCAGCTGGAGGAATACGGCGGGCGGTGCAGATATCATTATATAAATGAATCGCTTTTGAAGGAATGGGGAGAATTACTCTTAGGACCCAATGCCTGGGATATTTTAAATCAGTAAGGATGTTGATGAATGATGTTTTTATATGAAATGCATTGCCATACTGCGGAGGGGAGCCGATGCGCATCACTTTCAGGCGCAGAGCTGGCTCGCCTTTATGCCGAAAAGGGGTATCAGGGGATCGTTGTGACCGATCATTTTTACAGCGGAAATACTGCTATTGACCGGAAAGTTCCCTGGACGCAGTGGGTCAGTGGATTTCTCAAGGGCTATGAAAATGCCAAGAAAGAAGGGGAAGAACTTGGGTTGCAGGTCTTTCTCGGCTGGGAATTTAATGACCGAGGTACAGAGTTTTTGACTTACGGGTTGGATGAGGAGTGGTTGGCATCCCATCCGGAATTGGCAAAGATCGATGCCGAAAAATATTGTGGTTTGGTCCGCAGCGCCGGTGGGATCTTGATCCATGCACATCCCTTTCGTCAGCGGCATTATATCAAGATGATCCGGTTGCTGCCCGGGCTGACGGACGGCGTTGAAACCGTCAATAAATGCAATGAACCGAAGGCAAATTACCTTGCGGATCAGTATGCCGATAATTTCGGTTTGATGAAGATCGGCGGGACAGACTTTCATAATCGGGGGCACGCAGGCGCTTTGGGTGGGATCGCGATGCCCTTTGCGGTGACGGATGTAAGGGATATTTTTGATGCGGCAAAGGCAGAAAAGGTGCGTATTCTCTAACAAAATGGCTGAAAAGGAAAAATCCTTTTCAGCCATTTTTATTCTTGATAGAAGATATCGGTGATCTCGCCTACATACATCCGGTGGACTCCGCCGCTACTATATACTGCTTGCTTGATCTTTTCATCGGAAAGCAGGGCTTCATCCAGATCCTGTGCATAGATCTTCCGGCAGATCAAGTTCAGTCTTGCCTCTTCGAAATAGGGGACACCGTTTTCATCGAACTGCGTCGTAAAGCCACAGGTGGCGATCTTGTCTTCGTCCCGTCCGCTCGCTCTCCCGCAGTACTGCAGCTGCTTGCGGTATTCTTCACAGAAGAAGGAAAGGGAAAAGTAGGACTGATTCTCCAGAAATTGATAGGTGAACCGTTCCGGACGAACATAGATCTGAGCGACCGGCTTGCCAAAGAGAATACCGAAGCTGCCGTAGCTGGCAGTCATCGTGTTGCATTTTTTTTGATCTCCGGCGGTGATCAGCATCCACTCGTTTCCAATGAGTGAAAAGGTCTTTTCGGCAAAATCTGCCGGCTTAATATGCTTTTTCATGTATTGCACCTCCTTTTAACAGTATACGAACCTGACGGGAGAAATTCAACTTTTATTTTTGGTGTCATAGAATAAATTAGGCGCATAGTAAGGAGATGATTTAAATGGAACTTCCGGTCAAAAGCGCTACCTATGCAATGAAAGGAAAGCAGCTGCTTCAGCAGAGCGGTATTCGCGCGTATGTCGGCAAACGGAGCGGTGAAGCAGGCTGCTATTATTATTTGAACGTGTCGGAAAAAAATCTTTCTGCTGCTCGTCAGCTTTTACAGGATGACGGGATCTTAAAATAAATAACGGAGGAATTACAATGATTTATTTTGATAACGGGGCATCCTCCCACCCTAAGCCCCCGTCCGTTGTGAGGGCGGTTGCCGGCTGGCTGCAGAATAACGGTGCCAATCCGGGGAGGAGCGGGCACCGAATGTCCATGAACGCAGCGGAATTGGTTTATAATACCCGGGTCGCATTGGGAGGTCTGTTTGGCGTAGAGAAGCCGGAAAATGTCATTCTGGTTCCCAATGCGACCTTTGCTTTGAATACAGTCTTGCTGGGACTTTTTGAAAAAGGGGATCACATCATTACGACGGATCTGGAGCACAACAGCGTTTTGCGCCCCCTCTGGCATCTTCAAAACCGCGGCGTCGAAGTTTCGGTAGTGCGGGTGGATTTTGAGGATGACGAGAAGACTCTGGAACGGATCTTGAAATCGATCAAGAGCCGCACAAAGGCGATCGTATGCACGCAATGTTCCAATATTTGCGGGCGGATCCTGCCGGTGGAACGGTTGGCGCAGCGTAAGCCGGACTCTGTTCTGCTGATCGTTGACGGCTCCCAGGGCGCCGGTTCTTTGCCGCTTAATATTGTGAGGAGTGGGATCGACTATTATTGCGCCCCCTCTCATAAGGGTCTTTTGGGCCCGCAGGGAGGCGGAATGATCCTCATCAATAACCGTTCCCCCAGACCGCTGGTATTCGGCGGAACCGGAACAGAGAGCCTCAATCCGGAGCAGCCCGCTGATCTACCGGAGCATCTGGAGAGCGGGACACTTCCTACGCCCATCTGCGCCGGGATGCTGGCAGGAGCGCAGTATATCGAGGAGATCGGGCTGGAAAAACTGTATCGTCATAAACGGGCGTTGACAGATTATGCCTATGAAACTCTAAAAACGGTGCCGGGCATTGAACTTTATATGCTGCCCTATGCGGGGCGTTGCCTGGGTGTGATCCCCTTTAATATGGTGGGGCATCATTCCGGTGATGTGATCGCTTATCTTGATGGCAAGGGAATCTGTGCTCGGGGCGGGATCCATTGCGCACCCCTCTTTCATCAACGAATGGGTACCGAACAGCGCGGAATGGTCCGGATCAGTTTCGGTTGCTTTAACAATGACCGGGAGATCGACCAATTGCATCGCGCGCTTAAAAATTTAAAATAAAATACAAAAAAACTATTTATTTTATAAAATAAATATGTTATAATACAATAGAAAAAATATGGGAAAGAGTTGAGGGTGTCTATGTTTGCAGATTTTTTTGATCACGTACTCAATGTGATCCGCACCATTCAATTTAAAGATTATATTGATATCCTGGTCGTCGCCTACTTGATCTACAGTGTCTTGAACTTTATCAAGCAGACGCGTGCCGGGCATCTTTTGCGCGGTCTTGTGGCTTTGCTTGTCCTGATCCTTTTAGGGCAATGGCTGGAGCTGAGTGCTGTCGGCTATCTGATGAACAATGTCCTGCAGCTGAGCTTTATTACTATCATTATCGTCTTTCAGCCGGAGCTGCGATCCCTTTTGGAAAAGCTTGGCCGGATCAACCTTTCCAAGGTGCTGCCCTTTAGCAAAACAGTCAATAGCGAGCAGGATCGGATCACCGCCGGAGTCAGCAGTGTCTGCGACTGTTGCGCGGATCTTTCCAACCGCCGGATCGGAGGTCTGATCGTTTTTGAAAAAACGATCAAGCTTGGTGATGTGGAATCAACGGGTATCCGTTTAGATTGCGATCTTTCGGCGCAGGCTTTGGTAACGATCTTTTTCCCCAATACACCGCTGCATGACGGCGCGGTGTTTATCCGGGATTTTCGTATTATGTCCGCGGGGTGTCTGCTTCCCTTAAGCCAGCGCCTGGAGATCAGTAAAGCCCTTGGTACTCGTCATCGTGCGGCGGTGGGCTTGAGCGAGATCTCGGATGCGGTCATCATTGTTGTGTCTGAGGAGACCGGGAAGATCTCCTATGCCTTGAACGGGGAGATCCATATTGGAATCACTGTTGAGGAGCTTCGCACCGTTTTGACCGATAATTTCCTCTCCGGCAAAGCAAAAGTGAAAGCGGAGGTGGAAGAATAATGACTGTGATCAAAGAGAAAATTGCCCGGTTCTTTCGTCATAATTGGCAGCTGAAACTGATCTCTTTATTGCTGGCAATCGTTATTTGGTTTACGATCTGCGAATATGTGGATCCTATTACTGATACTTCAATCAATAATATTAAGATCTCTGTGGAGTACGAAGGCTCTGTTCCTCAAAAGGAAGGGTTAGGGATCATGACGGAGATCGAAGATACTGTCTCTGTCCGGGTCAGCGGCTCTCGTGATACGGTGGCGCTGATGAATCCCAATAAGATCACCGCTTCGCTGGATATGAGCAATGTGACCCGAAGCGGCGAATATGACCTGCCGGTCAAGATCGACATGGGCGGTCAGAATCTAAAGCTGCTTGAGCAATCCATTGAAACGGTAAAAGTTCGTTTTGATACCAATGCTGTTTCCAGTGTTAAGGTTAATGTTAAAGTTACCGGCGAGGTGGCTGAGGGTTATATCTTAGAAGAACCTACCATGCTGAATAATTTTGTGACAGTAACCGGTCCAAAAGCAATTGTTGATACGATTGTATCTGCTGAGATAGAGATTGTTCAAGAGAATTTTACGCAGACCAATACTTTTAACTGTGCTTATACCCTGGTAGACCAGGAAGGGAATACGGTTCCGACGACCTTCTTGCAGGTGGATGTTGAAACGATTGACGTCACGGTTGCAGTTGTCAAGAAAAAAACCGTTCCGCTTAAGGTTAGCGTGGTCAACAGCAGCGGTGGGATGGATAGTTCCTTCTGTACGGCCAAGGTTAATCCGGAAACCATCACTATTATCGGTAATGCGGAAGTTTTGGACAGCATCAACTCCATTGACCTGGGTGTCATTGACGTGGCAGACAAGACTGAAAATTTTGAGGCCAGCATTGCAGTCGTACTGCCTAATGGCGTGAAGAATATCGATAATATTGAAACGGTCAAGGTTTCGGTCACATTCAATGATGTTCAGACCAGAACCATTCGAGTGACGGATCTTTCCTTAGAGAATCTTCCTGAAGGAACGAATGCAAAGGTTTCCGAAAGCAGTTTGTCTGTTAAGGTGCGGGGGATTGCTGAGGATATTAAAAAGCTGAATGCCGGCAATGTATCTGTGGTGGCGGATGTCCGAAACCAGGACTTGCCAAACGGGATCAATCGACTCAATGCAGTTCTGGTGTTTCCGGATGAACTGAAGGTAGGCGCAGTAGGAAAATATCAGATAACGGTTGTGGTTTCATAAGGGGATCCGACCTTTGCGGGTGTAGAGGTCGGATCCTTTTCTTGATAGGAGGTCGATTTTTCTGGAAATAGAAGGAAAGGTCCTACGCGCAGAAGGGTCGACTGCTATTGTTGAGATCCGCAGAAAGGGTGCCTGCTCCGGGAATTGCGTTGATTGCTCCGGCTGCAGTGAGCAGGTCATGGAGGTCGTTGCTTATACTACGTTTCCGGTTTGCTCCGGAGATCTGGTGACGATTGCTTCGGAGCGAAGGCCCGTTCTATTCGGATTGTTTGTACTGTTTATACTTCCGCTTGCTTTGCCGGCGACGGTATATTTACTGACGGTGAAAAGCGGTTTAGGTGGCTTGTTTGCCGGAATTGCTGCTGCGGTTTCTGCAGCTTTAATTTGGCTGTTGAGCAAAAGCAAGTGGTTTTTGGCGCAAACCAAGCCTGAGATTATAGGTTTGATAGAAGAAAAGAGGTAAATTATGGTCAAATATGCAAATGCACCTACAGACGAATTACTCGCTGAACTGGACGAACTGCGTCACCAGTATCTGCGCTATAAAGGGGATATCATCCGCTTGGATATGACCCGAGGAAAGCCGGATCCGGAGCAGCTGGATCTCAGCGAACGAATGCTGGGTATTATTCAGAATAGTGAGGACTGCTTCGCAGAAAACGGTCTGGATTGCCGTAATTACGGTCTTTTGGACGGTATTCCCGAGGCGAAAAAACTGTTTGCTGATATGCTGGGTGTTCGTCCGGAGCAGTTGATCCTGGGCGGCAATTCCAGTCTGAATATGATGTTTGATTCCCTTGCGCGGGTATTTTGCTTTGGGAATCTTAATAGTAAAAGACCTTGGAGCCAGGAGGAGCGCATTAAGTTCCTTTGCCCGGCTCCCGGTTATGACCGCCATTTTGCCATTTGCCAGCAGTTCAATATCCAGATGATCACTGTCCCCATGCATGAGGACGGTCCTGATATGGATATGATCGAGCGCCTGGTTTCCGAGGACGAGGCAATCAAGGGCATTTGGTGCGTGCCGAAGTATTCCAATCCCACCGGTGTTGTCTATTCCGATGAGGTGGTGCGCCGGTTCGCAAACCTGAAGCCCAAGGCTCCGGACTTCCGCATCTTCTGGGACAATGCCTATGCGATGCATGATCTTTATGATGAGCATCCGCAGCTTCTGAACATTCTGGATGAATGTGAAAAGGCAGGAAACCCCAATATGGCGCTGATGTTCAGTTCCACCTCCAAGATCACCTATCCCGGCAGCGGTGTTGCCATGCTGGCTACCAGTGAAGATAATGTGGAGTTTGTTAAAAAGCAGATCGGTGTCCAGACCATCGGTCCCGATAAGCTGAACCAGCTGCGTCATGTACGGGTACTTAAGGACAAAGAAGGCTTGATGATGCAGATGAAAAAACATGCTGAGATCCTGCGTCCCAAGTTTGAGACGGTTCTTAGCATCCTGGAGCGGGATCTGGGGGGGAAGGAGATCGCTAAATGGAGCAAGCCCCTGGGCGGCTATTTCGTCAGCGTGGATATTATGCCCGGCTGCGCTAAGCGGGTCTATCATCTTTGCGATGAAGCCGGTGTTTCGCTGACCATGGTCGGCGCTACGTTCCCGTACGGCAACGATCCGGACGATTCCAATATCCGCCTGGCACCCTCTTATCCGCCGGTATCGGAACTGAAGATCGCCATGGAGCGCTTTACTGTTTGCGTGCGAATCGCCTGTATCGAAAAAATTCTTGCAGACAGAGAGGTTTCTGCCAACTAATTGAAATCGGAGGATCGCCATGGAAGTCGGGATGTCGTTGGCTTGCTTCTACCCAATGGAGCCGGAAAAGGCTGTTGATGAAGCGGCGGCTTTGGACATTCGCGTATGCGAGGTTTTTTTGAATACCCAAAGTGAACTGGATGAAAATTATCTGCATGCTCTGCGGGATGCCTGCGATGCTCATGGGATTCGCATCTATTCGGTTCATCCTTTTACCAGTTTTCTGGAAAACTATATGTTTTTTTCGCCCTATCCCCGGCGTGTTGCCGATGCGACAGAATTTTACCGGGGTTATGCCAATGCGGCGAAGATCTTGGGCGCAGAAGTGATCAATATTCATGGGGACCGGGGAATCGGTCTGGAAAGTGTCGAGCGGTATGCAGAATTGATCGCTCCCTTGATGAAATTACAGGAGCAGACCGGCATTATCTATTCCATGGAAAATGTCTATTTTAATAGTGTTAACCACCCGGAATTTGCCGCAAGGCTGCGTCAATTGGCGCCGGAGGTGCGGTTTACTCTGGATATCAAGCAAGCCTTTAAAGGGGAGCAGGATCCTTACGTTTTAGCAGAGGCAATGGGGGATGCAGTGGTTAATTTCCATGTGAATGACCGGGATGATACCCATATTTGCATGCTCCCGGGACAGGGAACTGTCGATTTTGAGCGGATCGCCGCCATTTTGCAAAAAAACGGCTATCGTGGTCCGGCTTTGATCGAGGTGTATCGGAATAACTTTGAGATGCGGCGTGAAATTGCTGCGGCAAAAACTTTTCTCGAAAACAAATTAACTCTTGCAAAATAAAGGAAAATAAGGTATAATAGCCTTTGCAGTCTTTTGATTGCGACCTTCTGAAAGGTGGTGGATCCCTAATGAAATGTCCTTTTTGCGGATGTCCGGAAAGTAAAGTAATCGACTCCAGACCTACGGATGATGAGGAGAAGATTCGCCGTCGCCGTGAGTGTGCAAGTTGCACCAAGCGGTTTACGACCTTTGAAGCCATTGAGACCATTCCCCTGGTGGTGATCAAAAAGGATAAGACCAGAGAACCCTTTTCCAAGGAAAAGATCATGAAGGGATTGCTCCGCGCCTGCGAGAAACGTCCGGTCAGCGTTGCTAATATGGAAAAGATCGTTTCCGATGTGGAATCTGTTCTTTATAATTCCATGGAAAAGGAGATCACGACGGAGTACATCGGCGAGCTGGTCATGGAATCCCTCAAGAATTTGGATGAGGTTTCCTATGTTCGCTACGCATCGGTCCACCGTCAGTTCAAAGATATCAACTCCTTTTATGAGGAAGTTTTAAAACTATTGAAGAAAGGTTAAGTCGTATGAAGCAGTGTGTTCCCATAGTCAACGAAGAATACGACGGCGAGTTGCGCTTTTCTATTATTGAATCAGAACTCACCCCTGATGCCTGTGTTTTGACGCTGGGTGCAAAGGATGGGGAGGAGATCATCGGTTTTAAAATAGAGATTCCTGTTGTTTGCAGGCGGCTGGGCTTCAAACTTTTTCAGATGCTCTATCCTACCGGGACGGTGAAGATATCTTCCATTGGGGAGAAGAGTGACCGCCTGATCGGGACGTTGGTGAAGTATTATCAGCCCGGTTATGAGACGAGCGATCTCTTTACAGAGGATACTGTGGAGATTGATTATGCTCTCAGAAACCAGGGGGCCTATGATCTGAATCAGGACAAGATCTATCTGAAACTTTATTATGATGAGGAGCAGGACGAGGATCTGCCTAAGGACGAGCGTGTTCATCTGGATATGAACTTCTCTTTCAATCTGAGCAGAGAAACGGCAAGTCTCATCGAGACCAAGGAAGGCTATACCGCTGACTTGATTGCGTTTTTAATGAAATAAACTTCGCTGCGATCTTTGGATCGCAGCCGATATGCTGGAGTGGCGCAGCCGGTAGCGCAACTGATTCGTAATCAGTAGGTCGTCGGTTCAAATCCGATCTCCAGCTCCAAAAAGAAAAGCAGGTCAAAAGACCTGCTTTTCTTTTTGTCTTTGTGTCCGCAGGACACAACGTCGTTTGCGAGTTTATTCGCAACATCATTTAGCCGTAGGCTAACATCATTCCGCTTTGGCGGATACAAAACGAGGTTGCGCTTTGCGCAAACAGTGTTTTACTTCGTACAAACGAAGTGGCTTTGCCAACGATGTTGCACTTCGTGCAAATGTATGGTATAATAAATTTATTGATGACGACATTGTCAAAAATTATTTGTAGGTAGGATTTATGAAGTGATAAAGAATATCATAAAGCCTTGGATTAAATGGGCTATGATCTGCCTTGTCGGAGGCGTGTGTTATGGCGCTATAGGAGCGCAGTTTTCTTTTGGGGTCGATTGTGTTACAAAAATCAGAATCAATCACGGATTTTTGATATATTTTTTACCCCTTGGAGGTATACTTTCTGTTGCAATTTATAAAATCTTGCGTGTTGAGGGTCTGGGAACCGATCATGTATTAACGGCTGCTGGCGGTAAGGCGGAGGTATCGCCTAAATTAACACCTGCAATTTTTACTGCATCTTTGCTTTCGCACCTTTTTGGTGCTTCGGTTGGAAGAGAGGGCGCGGCGTTGCAGTTGGGCGGCAGCTTAGCCTGTTTTTTTGGCAGGATTTTTAAATTAGACCAAGACGGAATGAGAGTCATCACATATGGCGGCATGGCGGGGCTTTTTTCTGCCGTTTTCGGTACACCCTTTGCGGCATTTCTTTTTGCGCTTGAGGTGGCCTTTGTTGGCAAAATTTATCTAAAAGCAGTTCTGCCGACATTTATGACATCATTTGTCGCCTTTTTTACGGCAAATATATTGGGCGCACACCCTGAAAGGTTTCTAATAGAATCACTTCCCAGACCAAGTGTGCCGTTGATTTTTGAAACAGTTCTTATTGCGGTCGCTGCGGCGCTTTTGAGCGTGGCTTTTTGCTATGCACTTAAGGGGAGCAAATGGCTCTTTAAAAAGCTTTTTGAACGTCAGATACTTCGCATTGTGGTTGGCGGATCCATCATTGTTTTACTCACTCTCGTTGTCGGGACAAGGGATTATAATGGAGCGGGAATAAATGTGATCGAACGCATTTTTTCAGGCGAAGAAATTGCGGCGGGAGCGTTTTTGATTAAGCTTATTTTTACGGCGATTACCGTTTCGTCCGGTTTCAAGGGCGGAGAAATTATACCGACACTTTTTATAGGCGCAGCCTTTGGCGCGTTTTTGGCATCCCTGTTCGGATTATCTGTGCCGCTTTGCGCCTTGATCGGTTTAACTGCAATTTTTTGCGGCGCAACAAACTGTATGTTCGCTTCAATGGCATTGGCACTTGAACTTTTTTCGGGAAAAGGCGCAGTTTTTATAATAATAGCGGCAGTGGTTTCCTTCTTTATTTCAGGGAAAATAAGCCTTTATTCTGAGCAAAAGCATTCTGAGAACAAATTCAACTTTCCTTATACATTCGAATAAAAGCGCTTTCAAAATTTATTGATTTTAGCTTTCTTGAAGTGGAAAAAGAAGAAGTTGGATGGTAGGATAGTCTAATTTATAAAAAATGCTCTATACTTATCTTGAAGGAGAGATGGTATGGAGCATTTTTTGGCGGTGTTTCTAAAAGGGGCCTGGATCGGCGGAACATTGACAGTTCCGGGAGTCAGCGGTGGCTCAATGGCGATGATCCTGGGTGTTTATGAGCGTCTGATCCGTTCGGTGAATGGGTTATTCGGACACGGCGGGAATAAGAAAGAAAGCCTTCGGTTTCTGTTGTCTTTCAGCCTCGGTGCCTTGAGCGGTATTTTGGCACTGTCCGGCGTAGTTGTCTGGCTTTTGGAACGTTTTCCTGTGCCGGTAGTCTTCTTTTTTGCCGGTGCTGTTGCCGGTGGAATTCCGGTTATTATGCGTGAAATAAAATCCACTGTTTTTAAAGGTTATTTTATCCTTTACTTTCTTGGCGGTATTCTTTTGGTGATTTTGCTTTCCTATATTCCGACGGGTTTATTTAGCATCGGCGAGAGTGGTTTTCTATGGCAGATATTTGGTGGTCTGATTGCTTCTGCTGCGTTGGTACTGCCCGGAATCAGCGTTTCTCACATGCTTTATGTTTTGGGGATCTACGAGGGGCTGATGGAGTCGATCTCGCACTTGGAACTTTTGAAAATTTTGCCATTTGCAATAGGCGCCGCTGCCGGAATTTTTTTGATGACGAAGGCGGTGGAGTATCTATTGGATCATTTTAAGGTAGCGACCTATCTTATAATTTTGGGATTTGTAGTCGGCTCGGTATTTGAGCTGTTTTCCGGCATCCGCTTTTCGGACATTTCTGTGATCTGCTTTTTATTATTCGCTACCGGATTCTCTGGAATCTTTTTATTATTTAAGAATAGTGAAGCCGGTGCTTAAAACACCGGCTTTTAAATTTTTGCTTGCAATTTTAGCCCAAAAATATTAAAATAAAGACATTCTGTATAAAGGATGAATTTATTTGAAAAACATTATCGTTTTAGGCGGAGGACCGGCTGGGATGATGGCGGCTTACACAGCTGCGTCCCAAGGTGCGTCGGTCACCCTGATCGAACAAAATAATATATTAGGGAAGAAGCTGCTGATCACCGGTAAGGGACGCTGTAATGTGACCAATTTTTCCTCGGAGGAGGAGTTGATCAGCCAGGTTGTAACTAACCCCAAGTTTCTTTATTCGGCGTTTTCCACTTTTAATGCCTACGATGCTTATGCATTTTTTGAGGAATGGGGCGTCCCGCTGAAGATCGAGCGGGGAAATCGGGTATTTCCGGAGTCTGACCGCGCGGTGGATGTAAGAAATGCGATGAGACGTGCCATGGATAGCGCCAGGGTCAAGGTTCTGGAAGACCGGATCGTAAAAATCAGTGCAGAACCCTTTGCTTTGCAAGGGGAGAGCGGAATTTATTCCTGCGATAGGTTGATCCTCGCCACCGGCGGGTGCTCCTATCCGTTGACCGGCTCCACTGGCGACGGTTACCGCTTTGCCTCTGCTTTCGGACATAAGGTAATCAAACCCTCTGCGGCTTTAGTTTCACTGCTGGAGGAGGGGACGGTCTGCAATTCCTTAATGGGATTATCCCTTAAAAATGTGCGATTAACAGTACTTGGAGAAAAAGCAAAGGTGCTTTGCAGAGAATTTGGCGAAATGCTTTTTACCCATGAAGGGATCTCCGGTCCTATCGTTCTTTCTGCGTCATCCTATTTAAAAGAGCAGGATTTTCCCTGCAAGGCGGAGATCGATCTGAAGCCGGCGTTGGATGAAGAAATGCTGGATAAGCGGCTGCTGCGAGATTTTGAGGGATATACCAACAAGGATTTTCGCAACGCGCTGGACAAGCTGCTTCCCAGAAAACTGATCCCTGTGATCGTGGAGCGGAGCGGCATTGCGCCGGATACCAAGATTCACCAGATTACCCGGGCACAGCGGGAACGGTTGGTTTACATAATTAAGCACTTTGAGGTCAAACTGTTTAAAAAAGGCAGTTTTTCGGAGGCGATCATCACCTCGGGCGGTGTGGATGTCAAGCAGGTGGATCCTCGGACAATGGAATCAAGGTTGATTCCCGGACTATTCTTTGCCGGCGAGCTTCTGGATGTGGATGCATTGACCGGCGGCTATAATTTACAAATTGCCTATTCGACCGGCCACCTTGCCGGTCTTGCGGCAGCAAAGGAGTATGAATAATGGGTATTAATATTGCGATTGACGGACCCAGCGGTGCAGGAAAGAGCACGCTATCTAGAAAATTAGCGGAGAAATTAAACTATATTTATGTGGATACCGGCGCCCTTTACCGTACGGTGGGGCTTTATATCCTCGGAAACAGTATCGATCCGAAGAATACGGATGCGGTGGCAGACGCTTTGCCGGAGATCCAGGTTGCGCTGCGGTTTATTAATGGTGAGCAGCATGTATATCTCAATGGGGAAGATGTTTCCACAGATATTCGCCTGCACGAAGTGAGCCAATATGCCTCTTTGGTCAGCGCCATTCCTGCTGTGCGGAAATTTTTGTTTGACACCCAGCGTAAGATGGCGGCTGAAAACGATGTTATTATGGATGGTCGGGATATCGGTACGGTCGTCCTTCCCGAGGCGGATGTCAAGATCTTTCTGACTGCCAGCGCCGAGGTGCGGGCGCGTCGCCGCTATAATGAACTGCTGGAAAGAGGGCAGCAGGTGGTCTATGAACAGATCTTAGAGGATGTCAATCGTCGGGATGAGCAGGATATGAACCGTCCGGTAGCGCCGCTGAAACCGGCGGAGGACAGCGTAATTGTGGATACTTCGGACTGTTCTTTTGATGAATCGCTGGCATTGCTTTATAAAACCATCAAAGAAAGGCTGAAAAACGAGGAATGAGCGTTGAAGTAATCGAGCATGCCGGTTTTTGCTTCGGTGTTTCCCGCGCCATCGAGTTTCTTAATAAGGAGATCGATGCGGGAAGCGCGCCGATCTACACTGTCGGACCCATTATTCATAACCCCCAGATCATCAGTGAGATGCAGGAAAAGGGGGTTAAGATCGCCAATAGTGTCCGGGATATTCCAAAGGATGGTGTTGCGGTCATTCGTGCCCATGGGATTCCCCGGGAGGATTTGCAGTATCTGCAGGAGAATAACATCCACTATGTGGATGCGACCTGTCCGTTTGTGGAGAAGATCCAGAAGATTGTGGAGAGTGAGTCGGAGAATACGGTGCTCATCGCCGGCAACCCCGGTCATCCGGAGGTGATCGGGATCCGGAGCTATGGCGGTGACCATACATTTGTGTTTCAAAATGCAGAAGAATTGGAGAAAATGGCGGAAGAGGTGGCATCTTTTTCGTCAAAATACATAGTAGTTGTTTGGCAAACGACCTTTAATTTAATCGAATTCGAAAAATGTTGCGGATTTCTCAAAAAAAACTTTGAAAATTTGAAACTTTATGATACAATATGTAAAGCGACTCAAATCAGGCAGCAGGAGACCGCTGCTTTGGCATCGAAATGCGACGCAATGATTGTCATTGGCGGCAGGCAGAGTTCAAACACGGCAAAGCTTTTTTCCATCGCGAAGGAAGCGTGCCCCTGCTCGGTATTGATCGAGCAAGCAAACGAGGTACCAATAAATTTATCATATAAAGAGAGGATTGGTATTGCAGCCGGGGCTTCCACACCCGTCTGTATCATCGAGGAGGTAAAACGTATTATGTCGGAACAAAATGTCAACTTGGTTGAGGAAGAATTGACCTTTGAGCAAATGCTTGAGAATTCCTTAAAAGTAATTAGTAATGGAGATAGGGTGAAGGGCATTGTTGTCGGAATCAATCCTTCTGAAGTCAAGGTCGATCTTGGCACAAAGTATTCCGGCTTCATCACTAAGGACAATTTTTCCAATGATCCTTCCGTGGATCTGATGACTGCCGTTGCTGTCGGCGATGAAATTGAATGTATCGCTTTGAGAGTAAATGATATTGAGGGCACTGTTGCCCTTTCCAAGAAGAAGGTTGATGCCCTCGCCGGCTTTGAAAAGCTGGAGAAGGCTTGCGAAGAAAAGGCTACCCTGGAGGGCAAGGTCATTGAGGTGACCAACGGCGGTCTGACTGTTATGATCGACGGTTCTCGGGTATTTGTACCCAAGTCCCTGTCCGGTAAGCCTCGTGGCTTTGATTTTGAGACCATGATGAACGAAACCATCGAACTGCAGATCGCGGAGATCTCTACCGTTCGTGGACGCAAGAAGGTCATCGGTTCCATGCGCGCTCTTGAGGCTGAGAAGCGTAAGGCTGCCCGCAAGGAATTCTGGGATAACGCTGCTGTCGGCAATCGCTACGCCGGTGTTGTCAAGTCCTTGACCACCTTCGGTGCTTTTGTTGATCTGGGCGGCGTTGATGGCTTGCTTCATATCACCGAAATGTCCTGGAAAAAGATCAAGCATCCCAGCGATATGATGAATGTTGGCGATGAGATCGATGTTTACATCAAGGCAATCGACGAAGAAAAGAAGAAAATCTCCCTGGGCTATAAGAAGGCTGAGGATAACCCCTTTGTTCTGTTCACCAATCAGTACAACGTAGGCGATGTTGCTACCGTTACTGTGATGAACCTGATGCCCTTCGGTGCTTTTGCCCGCATTATTGACGGGGTTGACGGTTTGATCCATATCTCTCAGATCAGCACGAAGCACATTGCTAAGCCTGCGGATGTTCTGAAGGTCGGCGATGAGGTTCAGGTCAAGATCGTTGATATCAACGAGGAGACCCAGAAGGTTGGTCTTTCTATCCGTGCGCTGCTGGAGGAAGAGGCTGTTGAGGCTGAGGCTGCTCCTGCTGAAGAAGCCGCTCCCGCCGCGGAAGTTGAAGCGGAGTAATTAAAGATTCAAAATAGTGGCATGAAAAGGAAACTTTTCATGCCGCTTTTTTTATTTCTCTTATAGACAATACTATATAAATATGTTATACTAAATTAGATTAGTTTTATTGTGGAGTATTATGTTTTGATGAATGAGACGAACCGAAATGAAATCATGACCTGTGTTCGCGAAATGGTCTGTTTTAAGGGGAAAAAGCCTTTGGCTTGCGTTCGTACCTATGGCTGCCAGCAAAATGTGGCGGACAGCGAACGGATCAAGGGGATGCTTTCCGAGATGGGCTATGATTTTACCGATGAGACCGAGCGGGCGGACCTGGTACTATTCAATACCTGCGCGGTGCGGGAGCACGCAGAGCTGAAGGTATACGGAAATGTGGGTGCCTTGAAATCCTTAAAGGCTTCAAAACCGGAGATGCTGATCATCCTTTGCGGATGTATGATGCAGCAGGAAACGGTGCAGAAACAGATCCGGACGAAATACAAGCATGTTGACATTGTGTTCGGTCCCTCTATGATCCCAAGCCTGCCCGAAATGATGGCGAAGGTGCTGGCGGAGCGTCAGAAGATCTTTACCCGGCAGGAACTGCCGGAGATCGTTGAAGATCTTCCTATTGTGCGGGACGACGCCCATAAAGCATGGGTATCGGTGATGTACGGATGCAATAATTTTTGTACCTATTGTATTGTACCCTATGTCCGCGGACGGGAACGGAGTCGCGCCAGTGGGGAGATTCTGAAAGAAGTGGAGGAGCTGGTTCGCACCGGCTATCGGGATATCACACTTTTGGGACAGAATGTCAATTCCTACGGCAAGGACCTGGAGGGCGAAATGGACTTCGCAGACCTCTTGGCTGCCATTGATAAGATCGAAGGCGATTTCTGGATCCGCTTTACCACCAGTCATCCCAAGGATTGTAGCACGAAATTGCTAAATACCATGGCGGCCTGCAAAAAGGTTTGCCATCAGCTTCAGCTTCCATTCCAATCAGGGAGTAATGAGATCTTAAAAGAAATGAACCGTCATTATACGGCGGAGTCCTACTATTCGCTGATCGAATACGCCCGCAAGGTCATGCCGGATGTGGTGGTGACCAGCGATGTCATTGTGGGCTTCCCCGGTGAGACGGAGGAGGACTTCCAAAAGACCTTGGATCTGGTGGAAAAGGTTCGGTTTGATAATCTTTTTACCTTCATTTATTCCAAGCGCACCGGTACCAAAGCGGCAACATACGAAAACCAGGTCGATGAAGCGACGCAAAAGGAGCGGTTCAACCGTCTGCTGGCGTTGCAGCACGCAGTCTGCCTTGCTAAAAATAAGGAGATGGAAGGGAAGGATGTTACCGTCTATGTGGAGTCGGTCAGTAAAAACGACCCCAACACTTTATCTGGTAAGACCATGGGCGGAAAAACAGTGGATTTCCCCGGCGATGCCGGCTTGATCGGTCAATTTTGTAAAGTCACCGTAACCAAGGCAAAATCATGGTCCTTGGACGGAAAAATAAAGGAGTAAGAAAATGACAGAGATTATTGAGAAAGCAAAAGAATTAGGCGCTTTGCTGCAGAGCAGCGAGCAGGTTCAGAAATATACAGCGGCAAAGGCGGCGTATGAGCAGGATGAAGCGGTCCAGAAACTGGTTCAGGAATTCAACCTGCACCGGATGACCATGATGTCCCTTTCTGAAGCAGAGGAGCAGGATCCCGATCGTATCGCAGAGGTTGAGGAGCGCATTAAAGGTGTTTACGGTAAGATCATGGAAAATGAAAATATGAGAGCGATGCAGGAGACCGGCAAGGCGGTAGAGGCCCTGCTGGGTCAGGTCAATGGCGTGATCTCTTTCTACGTGACGGGTGAGGAGCCCTCAAGCTGTACTCACGATTGCTCAACCTGCGGCGGCTGCCACTAATCGATCAATTTCAGGAGGTTACCATGGCTAAGCTTTCTCCGATGATGGAGCAGTTTTTTGAAATCAAAAACCGCTATAAGGACTATATCCTATTTTATCGGGTCGGCGATTTTTATGAAATGTTTTTTGACGACGCGGTCACCGCTTCCCGGGAGCTGCAGCTGACGCTGACTGGTAAGGATTGCGGTATGACTGAGCGTGCGCCGATGTGCGGTGTACCTTTTCATAGTTATGAAAATTATGCTGCAAAGTTGGTGGCAAACGGTTATAAAGTCGCTATCTGCGAGCAGGTAGAGGATCCCAAGAGCACCAAGGGATTGGTGCGCCGCGATGTTATTAAGGTGATCACGCCCGGTACGGTGACCCAGTCCAGTATGCTGGACGACAGTAAGAATAACTATCTTGCTTGTATCATTTCCGGTCAGAGCCGGACGGCGCTCGCTTTTGCAGACATTTCCACCGGCGATATTGAAATGACGGTTCTGGAAAATGCGGATAATAAAGCGATTATCAATGAACTGGGGCGTTTTTCGCCCAGCGAGGTGCTGATCAGCGAATATAGCGGAGAGCGCCGGGAGGTGCTGGACTATGTCCGGGAGCGGTTGGGCGCTTTGGTGACCCGCCTGGAGCCTACCGAGAATAGCGGTCGTGAAGCTGCGCTGATGTCCCATTTCCGGGTGACGGACCTCAAAGGCTTGGGAATTCCGGATAACGAGGAAAGCATTGCTTGTCTTTACTATCTTCTGACTTATATTTCAGAAACTCAGAAGTGCGATATCGGTTATCTGGACAAGCTGAAGGTCTTTCAGCCCGATCAATATATGGAGCTGGATGCAGCGACCCGCCGCAATCTGGAATTGACTGACAGTATCCGACGCAGTGATAAAAAAGGTACTTTATTCTATGTCCTGAACAAGACCAAGACCTCTGCCGGTTCCCGTTTATTGCGGGCATTTCTGGAGCGTCCGTTGGTCAATATCAATGAGATCAACCGCCGCCTGATTGCGGTGGAGGAACTGAAAAATAATATGATGCAGCGGGACGAGCTGCGCCTGCTGCTTAGCAAGACCTATGACATGGAGCGGTTGATGACCCGGGTCATGCTGGGCACCTGTAATGCCCGGGATCTCAATGCCCTTGGGCAGACCTTTGGTTTGTTTCCTGCCATCAAAGAGCTCCTCGGCCGGTTTAATACCAGTCTTTTGCGGGAAGCAAATAATAAGCTTTCCAATTTGAATGATCTCCATCTTTTGATTGCTGAAGCCATCGACGATGAGCCGCCCCTCACCATTCGTGAGGGCAAGATCATCCGAAGGGGCTACGATCCGGAGGTGGATGAATGCCGCGCATTGACAGAGGATTCCGAGCGGATCATGTGTGAATGGGAAGCGGAGGAAAAGGAAAAGACAGGCATCAAGTCCTTGAAGATCAGTTATAACAAGGTCTTCGGTTACTATATTGAGGTAACCAAACTCTATTATGATCTGGTCCCGGATTATTATATCCGCAAGCAGACCCTGGTCAATTGTGAGCGGTTTATTACCGAGGATCTTAAAAAACTGGAAACCAAGATCCTCTATGCAAATCAGCGCTGTCAGGCGAGGGAATACGAATTGTTCTGTCAGGTGCGAAATGCTGTGGGTGAGCGGCTGAAGGAAATTCAGCAGGCAGCGTCCGCCCTTGCTTTGCTGGATGTACTCTGTTCCTTTGCCCAGGTGGCGCAGGATAATAATTATGTAAACCCGGTAGTGGATGAGAGCGATGAGATCCATATTCTTGAAGGGCGTCATCCGGTGGTGGAAAGCGTATCAAAAAATTCCCTTTTTGTACCCAACGATACCCTCTTAAATCAGGCGGATCAGCGGTTGGCGCTCATCACCGGTCCTAATATGGCGGGTAAATCTACCTATATGCGCCAGGTTGCGGTGATCGTGCTGATGGCACAGATCGGCAGCTTTGTTCCTGCCCAGAGCGCCCATATCGGCATTGTAGATAAGATCTTTACCCGTGTGGGTGCGTCTGATGATCTTTCCTCCGGGCAATCTACCTTTATGGTGGAGATGACCGAGGTCGCGCACATCCTGGATCATGCCACATCCTCCTCGCTGCTGATCTTCGATGAGATCGGGCGCGGCACCTCTACATATGACGGGATGAGCATTGCCCGCGCTGTGATGGAGTATGTCAATGATCCCAAGAAATTGGGTGCTAAAACCCTATTTGCTACCCACTACCATGAGCTTTGTGCCCTTGGGGATCAGGGGACAGGCATAGTGAATTACAATATTGCTGTGAAAAAGCGCGGTGACGATATTATCTTCCTGCGGAAGATCGTTCCCGGTGGGGCGGATGAGAGCTATGGTATCGAGGTGGCTGCCCTGGCGGGGGTCCGCGCCGAAGTAGTGAAGCGGGCGAAAAAGATCCTGCAGGAGATCGATAAAAACGAGGATCGCCCGCAGCGCCAGATCCCCTTGGTGCAGGAAGAAGAGCCTCAGATCAGTCTGGGCTTCATGGAGCAATGCGCCATCATTGACCGTTTAAAGGAATTGGATGTTACAACGCTGACACCGATTGAGACTATGGGTATTCTTTATGAATTGGCCCAAAAAGCAAAGGAGCTGTAAAGGGAATGCCAAAGATTCATGTTTTGGATCAGGATATTGCCAATAAAATAGCCGCAGGCGAGGTGGTAGAGCGTCCGGGCAGCGTCATTAAGGAACTGGTCGAGAACGCGATGGATGCCGGAGCGCAGCACATTACTGTTGAGATCAAGAATGGCGGCATTACTTATATGCGGGTAACCGACGACGGTTGTGGTATGAACAAAGAGGATGCGCGCAATTGTTTTCTGCGCCATGCCACCAGTAAGATCCGGGATCTATCAGATCTTTATGCCATTGAAACGCTGGGCTTCCGCGGTGAGGCTCTGGCGGCAATTTCCGCGGTATCCCGCATTGAGCTCTTGACCTCTGTGGATGGGATCGGGACCCGACTGGTTCTGGAGGGTGGAAAGGAGATCGTTTGCGAAGAGACCGGCGCTCCCCAGGGGACGACGATCATTGTCCGGGATCTTTTTTATAACACCCCTGCTCGGATGAAATTTCTGAAAACAGACCGTGCGGAAGGAAGCAATATCGGCGCCCTCATGGATCGCTTGGCGATCTCTAATCCGCAGATCGCCTTTCGCCTGATCCAGGATGGGAAACCCACCCTTACGACGGATGGTAGCGGCAAGCTGCTGGATGTGATCTACGCAGTGATGGGGCGCGATGTAACCAAAGGGATGTTGCAGGTGGATACGGCTGTTCAGCAGGTGCGGGTATACGGCTATGTGGCGGAACCTACAGTGACCAAGTCCAACCGTAATTTCCAGCTTTGCTATATTAACGGGCGCTTAGTCCGCAGTCAGACGGTTTTTGCCGCCATTGAGCAGGCGTACCGCAACGATCTCTTCCACGGACGCCATGCGATTTGCGTCTTGAAGATTAATCTTCCTTATGGCTTGGTGGATGTCAATGTCCATCCCAGTAAAATGGAAGTGAAATTCTCCAATGAAAAGTTGATTTTTGAGGCAGTTTATTATGCTATTAAGAATGCATTGAATAAGCAGACTCTCAAAAAAGCCGGTGAAGAAAACGAAAAACCCAAGGCTGTCGAACGCAGCTTTCCGGTGGAAAAGCCGGTTGCGCCCAAGGCGGCTTTGGTTGCTGATCCCTTTAATGCAGTTACGGTGCTGGAAAAGCCGGAGCCTATTGCGCCGATGGAACCCAAGATCGTAAAGAACAAGATCGAGGTGGAGGAAGACGATCTTTTTGTGACGCTTCCGAAAAAGCCGGTCTTTACATCGGGTGGTTATCAAGCGCTGCATGAGACGACCTCGGCTGAGGGAAAGCCGTTCGCCGAAATGAAGGTACATCAAGTGGAAATGCCACGCCCTGCGGAGCAGCAGACGATCTTGACCGAAAAAGAAGAGATCCCGTATCGTTTTATCGGTGAAGCGTTTAATACCTATCTTTTAGTAGAAAGCGGCGATGAGTTGTATTTGATCGATAAGCACGCCGCCCATGAGCGTATGATCTTTGAGCGCCTTTTGAAGGAGCATCATGCGGAAAAACGTGCGCAACAGCGGATGCTGGTGCCGGAGCGGATCCGTTTGGACCAGGACGAGATGGCCTTTGCCCTGGAGCATCGGGATGAGTTTGAAAAGATTGGGTTTGAGGTGGATGAATTCGGTGAGCGGCAGGTTATTCTGCGCAGCCGCCCAGTCTGCCTGACCGGAGAATCTGCGGTAGATGCTTTTACCGAGATCCTTTCCGGTTGGATGCGGGGCGGGCAGAATGACAGTACCGAGCGGGAAAACCACGCCTTGAAAACGGTCGCCTGCAAAGCGGCGATCAAAGCTGGAAATATTAATGATATGGAAGAGTTGAAAGCGTTGGTGCGGAAGCTGATCCGGGAGGACGAGGTCCATCAATGTCCCCATGGCCGCCCGGTCATGATCGCTTACAGCAAGAAGACCATCGAGAAAGCCTTCAAGAGGATATAGGTGAGTACGATGCAGAAAATTATTGCAATCGTCGGACCCACCGCTTCCGGGAAGACCGGGCTGTCGGTGGCGCTTGCCAAGCATTTCGGCGGAGAGGTCGTTTCTGCAGACTCCATGCAGATCTATCGTGAAATGAATATTGGTACGGCAAAGCCCTCGATGCAGGAACGCCAAGGTGTACCGCACCATTTAATGGGGCATATCGGAATCGATGAGACCTATAGCGTTGCTGCTTATGTGCAGGATGCAAAAGCAGTACTGGATGAGATGGAGCGACGGAAATGCTTGCCATTTATCTGCGGCGGAACCGGGCTTTATTTGGACCATTTGCTGGGGAATACTGACTTTTTTGATATCCCGCTGAAGGGTTCTGTCCGGGAAAAGTTTCAGAAGTTGGCGACGGAGCAGGGAGAAGAGGCAGTCTATGCCCTTTTGCAGGAACGGGATCCGGAACTGGCAAAAAAACTGCATCCCAACGATACAAAACGTGTGATCCGCGGCTTGGAAGTGCTGGAAACTACCGGAAAAAAACTTTCTGAATTTCAGCGAGAGAGTAAGCGAAGCACCCCTTATCGTGTACTGTGGATCGGGTTGAATTATCGGGACCGTCAGCAGCTTTATGATCGGATCAATCTGCGGGTGGATCTGATGAAGGAACAGGGTTTGATCGGTGAGATTGAGGAGTTGGCAAAAAAATACACCTTTTCTACCACTGCAAGAGCTGCTATTGGTTATAAAGAGGTACTGGATGCAATGGAATCCGGCGCCGACATTGACCTTTCTCTGGAATTGGTCAAGCAAAAAAGCCGCAACTATGCCAAGCGTCAGTTGACCTGGTTCGGTCGAAATAAAGAAATTCATTGGCTTTATCGGGATGAAAAGTCCGATGAAGAATTAATCGCGGATGCTATCGCTATATGCGAGTGCTTTTTGAAAGGAGGAAACGAATGAAAAACAGCGGATTGGCTTTTATCAAGATCATTATCGGGGTACTGGCTGTTTTTGCCGTTGTTGTCATCGGTTATCAGCTGTATAAGTATAATTTCGTTTCCATTAAGACGGAAAGTGCGGTGATGGGAGAGATGGAGGAGGTCGTTAAATCCACCGGCATCTTCTTCCGAAACGAAAAAGCCGTCAGTAGCTCCGGTTACGACTACTTGGATGTAATCCGCACGGAGGGAGAGCGGATCGCCGCGGGGGGGACTATCGCTCGGGTCTATGCGGATGAACATTCTGCAAAGATCCGGAAGGAGATCCGCCAGATCGAGGCAAAGATCGCTACTTACGAGGAAGTTCTGGCAAACAGCGGATCTTATCAAAGCGCTGCGAGCAGCATTGAACAGGAGATCTATGATGGTCTGGGGCAGATTGCTTTTATGGCAAAAAAAGGAAATGCGGGGGATGCTTTCGGCGAAGCAGAGACCATGATCATCAACATTATGAAGAAGAAAATTGCATCCGGTGACCTGGTCAGCTACGATACGATGCTGGATGAACTGCGGGCGGAGCTTTCTGACTTGAAAGCGTCTGGTGGCGATAGTGTTAAAACCATTACCACTTCTGAAAGCGGCTATTTTTCTTTAGGTACGGACGGTCTTGAGGAACAACTGACGCCGGAATATCTGGAAACGCTGACCGTTGATCAGTTTGGTGAGGCTGCGTCGCTTTGCGAAAATGCAGTGGACACCGGCGAACATTTAGGCAAGATAGTATATAATAACTCCTGGTCAGTGGCAATGAAGGTGAAGTCGGCTGCTGTGGATCGCCTTGAGGCGAACGATACCGTCTATATCAAGATCCCTTCCTTTGGTTCGGAACGAATTAAGTGCACGGTGGCTGAGATCCGCAAGAGCGGAGAGGAATGTGTCGTTATTCTTACCTCTTCTGTGATCAATGAGAATATCTTGACCCTGCGACAGGAGGAGATCCAGTTGATCGTCAGGACCTACAGCGGGATCCAGGTCCGCCAGAGCGCACTGCGCAAAGTGGACGGAGAAGACGGTGTATATGTGAAGGTCGGACTGTTACTACGTTATAAAAAAGTGAATATTCTTTATAATGACGGGATCAATGCGATTATAGAATATAATGTGGCAGAGACCAGCGGTTTACGGATCTATGATCAGGTGGTTTATAAAGGTTCTAACCTATATGACGGAAAGGCGGTTTCCTAATGGGTTGCGAGCAAATTAAAAGCAATATTCAAAAGATCTTTCGGCAGCTGGAGGGGCATGAAACACAGCTCTTGGCGGTAACTAAGACCCGTACAGCAGAGGAGATCAACTGCGCCATTGCCTGCGGCGTGCGTCACATTGGGGAAAACCGTGTGCAGGAACTGCTGCAAAAATATGATGAGATCCATAAGGATGGTGTGATGATCCACCTGATCGGTCAGCTCCAGACCAATAAGGTGAAGTATATTATTGATAAGGTGGATCTGATCCATTCTGTCGATTCTCTTCGGCTGGCGGAGGAGATCTCTAAGCGTGCATCGGCAGTTGGTAAGGTGCAGGACATTTTGATCGAGGTCAATATCGGCGGTGAGGAATCCAAGGCGGGTGTTGAACCGGAAAAGGTTCTCCCTTTGCTGGAAAGTATTTCTACTTTATCCGGCGTGCGGGTCCGCGGATTGATGTGTATTCCGCCCATCGCCGTTGAAAAACAGCAAAATCTCAATTATTTTTTAAAAATGAAGCAAATGTCGGTTGACATAAAGGCAAAAAAGATAGATAATATTAACATGGATATTTTATCTATGGGTATGTCCGGCGATTATGAAGATGCCATTGACGCCGGAAGTACTTTTATTCGGGTCGGGCGCGGAATTTTTGGCCCAAGAAATTAAACCTGGAGGTATAACATCATGAGCAAGTGGGACAAACTGAAAGCAGTAATCGGTATTCCGGACGATAACGATATCGTCGGGGAAGAAGGCAACGAGGAGATCGCTCAGGCTGCCGCTGCGGAAGAAGCTGCACCGGTGAGGAGAGAGACCTATCGCTCCACTCCGAGACCTGCGGCTGCTCCTGCATCTAAAGGGCAGGTCAATATGGTGATCATTAAGTCGAATGACTATAGTGACGCACGCACCGTTGCTGATCATATCCTTGGAAATCGTGCTGTATTGCTGAATCTTGAGAACTGCAATAAGGAAATGGCGCAGCGGATCCTGGATTTCCTTAGCGGCGTTGTTTACGCGCAGGGCGGTGATCTGCAGCGTGTTGCGCACAGCACCTACGCTGTGACCCCCCGTAATGTGGGTCTGCAGGGCGAGTTGACCGATGAGATAAAGGAAGAGGAATATTAATTTGCTCTATACTCTTGTTTACATTTTGAGTCGGCTGATCAGTCTCTATGGGCTGATCATGCTGATCTACTGTCTGTCCACCTGGTTTATCCGTGATCGCAGCAATGGTTTTATCCGCATGCTCGCAGCGATTGCTGAGCCGCCTTTGCAGCCCATCCGGAATTTCCTCAATCGGTTTTATTATTTTCGAAATTCACCGGTGGATTTTTCGCCGCTGATCCTTTTCTTTTTGCTCCGTATGGTTGTAAACCTGCTGGGCTGGGCGGTTCGGTATATTTTCCGATGAACGAACGGAATTATTTTGCCGGCAAAATTGAGGATCTGATCCGCAGGGAAGCGGGTGGGGAGGCAATGGTCTTTTCCGCCTTTCTGACTGCCGAAGAGGGCGCTGAAGCAGAGAGGATCTGCAGGCGGTCCGGTGCGCCATTTTTACTGTATGGCGGCTATGACGGAAGCGAGAGAAAGATGCTGGCGGTCTCCTCAATGGACGAAGAAACGCTGAAAATTTGCTTTCCTATGGTCTTGCTGCAGGTGACCGGCGGCGACCCGTCAGCCTTGTCGAACCGTGATGTATTGGGTGCTTTGATGGCGACCGGCATCCGTAGGGATGTGCTGGGCGATATCATTGTGCGTGATGGTCAGGCAGTACTGTTTGCTGCAGAGCATATTAAGGAATTTTTGATTCAAAATGTGACTTCTATCGGCAGGCAAAACATAGAATTGACTGAGGCACCGCCGAATTTTAAAATTCCGGCGCCTCATTTTGAACAGTTGCGCATTACCGTGGCGTCCTTGCGCGCCGATGCGGTGGTGGGCGGGCTCGCAAAGGCTTCTCGTGAGCAGGCAAATCGCTTGATTGACGGTAAGCTGGTTTATTTAAATCACAGTCTTTTAGAGAAAAAGACTAAAGAGGTGCGCGCCGGCGACAGTCTTGTGATCCGCGGATCCGGTAAATGGATCATTGATGAATGCGGGGAACTGACCAGAAAAGGTCGTGCTGTTTTGGTGTGCAGAAAATATATTTAGGAGGATGTTGAGATGTTGACCCCTGATGCGATCCAATCAAAAGAATTTGAGCAAAGTGTTCTGGGCGGCTACCGCCGAGATGAGGTAGATGCTTTTTTGGATGATCTGGAAGCGGATTATCGCAAGCTCTATACCGAGAATAATGAACTGGTAGAAAAGCTTAAGGCTTGCCTTGCTAAAATTGAGGATTATAAAAAGGATGAGGAGTTCCTGAAAACTGCCATCATCAATGCGCAAAAGTTGAATGAGACGACCCTCCGGGAGATCGAACTGCGCGAAAAAGAGGTGGAGGTTGCCAGCAAAGCCAAGGCGGCGGAGATCGTTTCCGCAGCAGAGGAGCAGGCAAAAGCCATCTTGCTGAAGGCGGAAAAGGAGTCTGCGGATGCGGTTTGCGCTGCCCGCGAGCGTTGCCGTACGGAAATTGAAGCGGAGCAGGCGAAATCCAACCAGGAGATCGCCCGGATTCGCCAGGAAACCGATGCGGAGCAGCAAAAACTGGATTATCTGCACACCCAGGTCGCTGAGTTCAAAAATACGATCATTGAGCTCTATAAGGCTCATTTGACCTCTATCTCCAAACTGCCGGAATTCAAGGCGACCGAGGAGAAAGCGGAGCCTGTCGTCCAGGAAGAAACCAAGGTGGAGGAAAATCCAGTCGCTACCGAGGAACAGCCCGAGCCCGCACCTGTTTTAGAAGAGTCTGCCGCTGAAGAGGAGGAAAATCTTCCGGACGGCAATACCATGGAATTCAAACTGAAAGAGAAGGCAGAAATAAAGGAAGAACCCAAGCCTGCCATAAAAGCGCTGAAGTTTGAAAACCTGAAATTTGGCGTAGACTACGATATCAACAAAGATGAATAAGGGGTGCCCTTTTGAAGTTTCTTAAACGTTTTTACTGGATCTTTTTGTCGGCAATTTTGGTGCTGGCAGATCAGTTGACTAAGCTGATCGTCATCAAAATGATCCCCATCTATGATTCCATTGTGTTGATTCCCGGCTTTTTCTCATTTTCTCATGTGCGGAATACCGGTGCTGCTTTTGGGATGCTCTCTAATCAACGCTGGATCTTCATGGTGTTTACAACCGTTGTTTTAATCGCTGCAGTGGTCGCACTTTACTCCGGGAGAGTGAAGAATCACTGGGGGAAAGTGTCCCTTTCACTGATCATCGGCGGCGGAATCGGCAATATGATCGATCGGATCTTTTTGGGTGAGGTTGTGGACTTTTTTGCCTTTAATTTTTGGGGCTATCAGTTTGCGGTCTTTAATGTGGCGGATATCTTTGTCTGCTGCGGTACGATCATTTTGGCGTTCTATATCTTTTTCTCCAGCGATTTTGATACTAAAAAAGTAAAGGAAGAACCGTCCGATGGAACGGCTTGAGCTACTTTCCAATGCGGATGGTGAGCGCCTGGACTCCTTTTTGGCGTCGCAGCTGGAGCAGCTTTCCCGCTCCCGCATTGAAAGCTTGATCAAGGATGGACTTGTCCTTGTGAATGAAAAAAAGGTATCTAAAAGTTACCGCATCCATCGCGGAGATCGGGTCAATGTGATGATCCCGCCGCCGGAGGACAGCGCTCCGGAACCCTGCACCATGGATTTGGATATTGTTTATGAGGACGATCATTTGCTGGTGCTGAATAAGCCGAAGGGGGTCGTCGTACATCCTGCTCCGGGGCATACCGGAGATACGCTGGTCAATGGTCTGCTTGCCCATTGCAAGGACAGTCTTTCCGGCATCAACGGTGAAAAAAGACCGGGGATCGTCCATCGGATCGATAAGGATACCAGTGGTCTGCTGGTGATCGCCAAAAACGATCAGGCGCACCAGGGACTCTCTAAGCAGTTTGAAAAGCATACCATCGATAGAGTTTATGAAACCGTTGTTTTCGGCAGGATGCCGGAGGGAAAGGGGACGGTTGACGCGCCCATCGGGCGCAGTCAGAAGGATCGAAAAAAGATGGCAGTCGGTGCCCGCAATACCAAGCGGGCGGTGACCCATTATGAGGTGCTGCGCCAGTATCGGGGGTTTGCTCATCTTGCCTGCCGGCTGGAAACCGGGCGCACCCATCAGATCCGCGTACATCTATCCTCTATCGGTCATTTTGTCCTGGGGGACTTGGTCTATGGGCGCGCGGTGCCCGGGATCAATCTGGATTTCGAGGGGCAATGTCTGCACGCCAGGGTACTGGGCTTTGACCACCCCATTACCGGCGAGCATATGGTGTTTGAAAGTCCGCTGCCGGAATATTTCAAAAAGGTCTTGACAAAATTAGACCGAATGGAGTAAGATGTAGTTACAATCTAAAAACGGGGTGCTGAGAGAAACTCGGCTGAGAGGGCAGATGAATCTGCCTAACCCATGAACCTGATGCGGGTAATGCCGACGTAGGAACTATATTTTGCCTTTTATTAGGCCCTGCGCTGACATACTGCGCAGGGTCTTTCTTTTTCGATAGGAGGTAAAAAAGATGAAGAAAGAACGCGTACATATGTTGGTTGAGAGTGCAATGTTGCTGACTCTCGGAGTTGTTTTGGAGCTTGTGAGCAAGTTTGTGATCCCGGAGATGCCCTTCGGCGGTCAGCTTACCATGGCAAGCATGCTTCCATTGATTTTAATCGCATATCGGTACGGCACAAAATGGGGTTTGTTTTGCGGTGTTGTTTATTCCGTGCTGCAAATGGCACTTGGTGTAAAAACAGTGACCGCCGCATTTCAACCTGGCTACTTCGGGGATGAGGTGATGCTTTTTAACGCCATCACCATGGTTTTGCTGGACTATCTGCTTGCCTATACGCTTTTAGGGTTGGGCGGCATCTTCCGCAACAAGATCAAAAACTCAGGCGTTTCTCTGATGTGCGG
>JAZREO010000099.1:0-6044 GCA_045660845.1 Eubacteriales bacterium | reverse complement strand
CATCGGCGTGACGAATATGTCCAAGAGAAATGCCATCATCCGTAAGCTGACGGCGGTAGAGACGCTGGGCTGTACCCAGATCATCTGCTCCGATAAGACCGGTACCCTGACCCAAAATAAGATGACCGTTGTGGAGCACTACGGTGAAGACGAGACCCTGCTGGCGACTGCCATGTCCCTCTGCTCCGATGCAGAGCTGGACGAAGAGGCGAAGGACGCTGTCGGCGAGCCTACCGAGTGCGCGCTGGTCAATTATGCCTATAAACTGGGCTTGAATAAGAATGTTCAGAAGAGGGAACTGGTCCGTGTGGGCGAGGTGCCCTTCGATTCCGGGCGTAAGATGATGTCCACTGTCCATAAGGATCCGGCGGGCGCCTTGATCCAGTTCACCAAAGGTGCCCCCGATGAGGTGCTCAAGAGATGCGTGAAGGCGCTGATCGGCGGGCAGGAGGTAGAACTGACCGAGGAGATCCGCAAGGAGATCCTTACTGTCAATAAAGCAATGGCGGATCAGGCGCTGCGTGTCCTTTCCGTGGCGCAGAAGAATCTGGAAACGGAGCCTGCCGCCTATGATCCGGAGAGCGTGGAACGGGATCTGTGCTTTGTCGGTCTGGTGGGTATGATCGACCCGGTCCGTCCCGAGGTCAAACCCGCTATTGATGAATGTCGGAGCGCCGGCATCCGTGCGGTCATGATCACCGGCGACCATAAGGACACTGCTGTTGCCATCGCTATGCAGCTGGGTATCATTGAGTCCCCCGACCAAGCGATCACCGGCGCTGAACTGGATAAAATCTCCGATGAAGAGTTTGAGTCCAAGGTGGAGCAGTATTCCGTTTATGCCCGGGTCCAGCCGGAGCATAAGACCCGGATCGTGAACGCTTGGCGTAAAAAGGGTAAAGTTACCGCCATGACCGGCGACGGCGTCAACGAGGGTCCCTCTATTAAGAATGCCGACATCGGCGTGGGCATGGGTATCACCGGTACCGATGTTACCAAAAACGTTGCCGATATGATCCTGGCAGACGATAACTTTGCTACCATCGTATCCGCCGCCGCCGAAGGTCGCCGGATCTACGATAATATCCGCAAAGCCATCCAGTTCCTGCTGGCCTCCAACCTCTCCGAGGTGCTGACGATCTTCTTCGCCACCCTCTTTGGCTGGACCATCTTCCGGCCGGTCCATCTTTTGTGGATCAACCTGATCACCGACTGTTTCCCCGCCCTGGCTCTGGGCATGGAAAAGCCGGAGGCAGATGTCATGAAGCGTTCTCCTCGTGACTCTAA
The DNA here is from genome assembly GCA_045660845.1 of Eubacteriales bacterium. Classification (GTDB taxonomy): domain Bacteria; phylum Bacillota; class Clostridia; order Oscillospirales; family QAKW01; genus QAKW01. Next base: position 4,757 of record JAZREO010000099.1, on the reverse strand, counting down.
GGAAGGCATTTTTGCCGGCGGCTTAGGCTTTGCTGTAGGGTATCAGGGCTTCCTGGTGACCCTTATTACGCTGATCTCCTATGTGATCGGGCGTTATCTGCTTGCCGATCTGCATCATGCCGATGCCATTGCCGCCGGGCTGTATGATGCCGGGGACCTCGGCACCAGTATGGCGTTCCTGACCCTCTCCATGGCGGAGATCTTCCATTCCTTCAATATGCGCTCCCTCCATGGCTCCATCTTCGCCATGAAGAACCAGAATAAGTGGCTCTGGGGCGCAGGAATTCTCTCTTTCCTCTTGACCACCCTGGTCATCGAGGTGGACTTCCTGGCAAAGGCATTCAACCTGGCGCACCTGGATCTCACCGAGTACGGCATTGCCATAGCGCTGGCGATCTGCATCATCCCTATCGTGGAATTCATCAAGATCTTCTCCCGGATGCACGATAAAAAGCGCAATAAATAAGCGATCATGAATATCCCTCCGCTTCGGCGGAGGGATATTTTTTTCTGTTTTGCCCATACTGTTAAGGAAAAGGAGGGTAAAAATGGAATTCAAAAACAGTTTCGATGAAAATCTCAAATTATTTCAAACCGCCTTTAATAAAGACGATACCTTTAAGGTGAAGATGATCCGCAATCCCCACCACCCGGACTTGAAGCTGGTGGCGTTGCTCTCCGGCGCCATGGTCAGCAGTGATGTTGTGGACCGGGATGTCCTTTTGAGCCTGTCGTCCTTTGATTTTGAGCCTACCATAGAGGGCGCGCTGGCAGGCGGCATCGGCAACCATACAGTAGAGATCAGCAAGGACCTTCAAAAGGCAATGGTCCAGATTGGCGCCGGGGATTGCGTGATCCTGGTGGGGGACGAGCCTCGCTGTATTATTATCGATACAAAGGGGATGCCCAAGCGCGGCAATGACATCCCGGAAACGGAAATTTCCCTGCTGGGACCCCAGGACGGCTTTAATGAGAATATCATGGGCAACCTGGGACTTTTGAAAAAGCGCATTGCTACGCCGGATCTGAAGTGCGAATTTATGAATATCAGCCAACGGTGCAACAATAAATTAGCCATCTGCTATCTGGAAGGCGTTGTCCGCCCCGAGCTGGTGGAGGAGTTGAAAAAACGACTTCAAAAGATCAATATTGATTTTGTGCCCGATGGGAATGTGCTGTCGGAGCTGGTGCGGGACTGTCCCTATTCCATCTTTAAGACCGTGGGTAAGACCGGGCGTCCGGACGTTTTGGCAGCTAAGCTGCTGGAGGGAAGGATCGGCATTATCATGGACGGCTCTCCGGTGGCGATCACCTTGCCATATATCTTTACCGAAGCCTTTCAGAGTCCCGACGATTACTATCAAAGCTATCTCTATGCCAATATTGGTCGTGTCCTGCGGTTTCTGGGTTTTCTGATCGCTGTTTTTCTGCCGGGGTTTTATTTGGCAGTGGTCAATTTCAATCCCGGTGTCCTGCCTGCCCATTGGCTGTATACAGTGCTGGCGTCCTCCGAGGGCGTCCCGATCCAGACCGTCACCGAGATGCTCTTGCTCTTTTTCGCCTTCGAGATCCTCCGGGAGACCGGCACCCGGATGCCAGCCGGACTTGGCTTGGCGCTGAACATCGTGGGTGCGGTGATTTTGGGCGATGCGGCTGTGACCAGTAATATCGTTTCCACTCCTATGGTGATCATAGTTGCCTTCTCCGGTGTCACCGGGCTGATGGTCAAGGATCTGAAAGGACCGGCCTTTTACCTGCGGCTGACCTCTATCATCGCCGGTGCGGTATTCGGTCTGCCGGGACTGGCGCTGACGGCGGTTGCTTTGCTGCTAATTCTTTGCTCCATGCATTCCATGGGCGTGCCTTTTCTCTATACCCTCGGTCATAAAAGTGGTCGGCAAGACACCTTTTTCCGGGTGCCCTATTGGAAAATGCTCTGGCGGAGGGAACGCTTTACCGCCGACGAAAGGAGGCAAAAATGAAGATCTTGATCTGCAAATATGCGGCGATCACAGCGTTGCTGATCGCCGCAGTCGCCGGCTCCTTCGCCATCCCGCGGCGGGACCTGCGTGCTACCGGACAGGTTGCGGGCATTGCCCTGGATGAAGAAGACGGACACCTGAAAGCCACTTTTGAGCTTTATTCGCCGACCCTGGACGAGCCTATCGGACGAAACCGTGAAACGGTGATCTCTACCGGCAACGACCTGGCGGAGTGCATTGAAAATGCTCGGCTGAGCCGGGGCGAGAGTCTTTTTGCCGACGATGTATCGGTTCTGATCCTAAGCAGCGAAAATCATGCTTTTTTGCTCCAAAAGGTATTGGAACATTACCGTCTTTTGAAGAACGACCAGATGGATCTACCGGTTTATTTTGCTTTCGGTCAGCAGGCGGGCACCATTTTTGCCGGAGAGGGGTCCGTCCTATCCGGAGAACTTGCTAAAAGCGGCAAATTGTTAAATAAAGTGCAGACCGTCCGGGACCTGATGAACGGGAGCGGAGAGCGCGTCTTGATCAAGGGGGAGGGAAACTATGAAATTATTTCGTAGCGCATTGCTGATCATGGGGGAGACCGCAGCCTTCGGCTGGTTCATTTTGCAGGACATCTCCTTTTTGGCGGTACTGCCGCTGATTCCATTGGGGGTGCTGTTTTATTATCTTTACCGCCTGGGGTCCGATGGACCGAAATGGCTGAACGGAATTTGCGCCGGGATTTCTCTTGTTATTGTCGCCGTCACCATCAGCCGGGGCGTCTTTGACGGCTATGGTCTTTTCATGCTCCTCTGCCTCATTCCGGCGGTGGCTTTGCTGGCGGTCAGCGCACCAAAAAAAGAATTGGAGCGGATCTCCGGCTGGTGGATGACTGCCTTTTTGATCATATTTATCGCCATGCTGATTGCGACCCTGCCCGGGATCCGCCTGCGGGAGGGCTTGCCGTCGCTCGGCAGATGGTCGGATATCCTCATCTTCTATTTACTGGCATTTTTGGAGCCAATGAGCCTGGGCAAGGACTACCGTGCTGCTCCGCTGGCACTGGGAATCCTTCTGATGCCTTTCAGCTTGGCGGCATACCTTGCGTTGGGACAGGGCGCCTTTGCCATGGCAGAGCATCCCTATCTATCTGTCTGGGCAGGGGTGGCGGTATCCGCATTTCACCATACAGAAGGCATCATTCTCTGCTTTTACTGCGGTGCGGGTGCTTTGCGGCTGGCGCATTTTGGGGCAGAATTTGGAAAAACGCGTTGTAATGACCGCAAATTTATCGTGTAATATCTCTAAAATTAGAAGATGACCGCCAGCGGCGGTCATTTTCTATTTACAGAACCTTTACAACCCTTTTGAGAAAAGGACTTGATTATTATATTTATTTTTAGTATAATAAACCCAAATACCCAATTTAGGAGAAACCATGGCTGAGATCAATATTTTTGAAAATGAACATACATTGCAGCAGCATCCGCTGATTGCATCCCGAGGCATCGTTGTCATGCCCGGTACCACCCTGTCCTTTGATGTGGTGCGGGATTTTTCTATCTGTGCGGTGGAAGCCGCTTCCAAGCACGATGGCATCGTCATCGTCGCATCCCAGAAGGATTTTTCTGTTGAGGATCCCGGTCCTCGGGATCTTTGCGGCGTTGTTACCCTGGCGAAGATCACCCAGGTGGTCAAGCTGAGCGAGGGCGCTATCCGGGTATCGGTCCGGGGTCTTTCCCGGGGCGACCTTTTGAAGGCGGAGAAGAAGTCCCGCATGTTTATTGGTATCGTCTATCCCATCGCGGAGATCAAGGCACCTGCCGAGTCACCCAATCGTGAGGCATTGCTCCGTACCCTGAAGGAGTCCTTCGGCGGCTATCTGACCCTCCTGCCCAAGATCAATGAGCAGCTTTCTCCTGATCTGTTTACGGAGCAGGATCTGGGTCGTTGCGCGGACCTGATGACCGCTCAGTGCTTCTTTGCACCGGAGCATAAGCAGGAGCTTTTGGAGCAGCTGGATCCGGTCAAGCGGAGTGAGACGCTGCTGGAGATCCTGACCCGGGAGATCGAGGTGCTCAAAATGGAGCAGGAGATCCATGCCCGGGTGCGGGAGTCTATCGAAGCCAACCAGCGAGATTACTATCTGCATGAGCAGATGCGGGTGATCCAGGACGAGCTGGGGGAGAATGAAAACGGCGACGATATCGACGGCTATTATGAAAAAATCGAAAATTTGAGCGCCTCCGAGGAGATCAAAGAGAAGCTCAATAAAGAGGTAGACCGGATGGCGAAGATGCCGCCCATGTCCCATGAGGGGGCAGTTATCCGCAGCTATCTGGACCTGGTGCTGGAGGTTCCCTTCGGCATCTATACCGAGGAAAACCTGGACATAAAATCCGCCCGCAAGATCTTAGAGCAGGATCATTACGGTATGGAGGAGGTCAAGACCCGGGTGCTGGAATTTCTGGCAGTCCGTTCCCTCCATGCAGTGGGTGGGCAGATCCTTTGCCTGGTAGGTCCTCCGGGCGTCGGTAAGACCTCGATTGCCCGCAGTATTGCAACTGCCACCAACCGTAAGCTGGCGCGGGTCAGCCTGGGCGGTGTGCACGATGAAGCGGAGATCCGCGGTCACCGCAAGACCTATATTGGCGCCATGCCGGGTCGGATCGCCGACGCGGTCATTAAAGCCGGCAGCAGCAATCCGCTGATCCTCTTGGACGAGGTGGATAAGATGTGCTCCGACCTGCGGGGCGACCCCGCCTCCGCCTTGCTGGAGGTGCTGGA
>JAZREO010000098.1:0-2053 GCA_045660845.1 Eubacteriales bacterium | reverse complement strand
GAGGTTGCGGTATTGGGCAACGAGTCGCCTATCGCATCGATTCCCGGCGAGGTTTGTCCGGCAGCGGAATTTTATAGCTATGATGCAAAATATAACGACGAAGATTCCCTGCTCTTTATCCCCGCCCGGTTGGACGAAGGGACGCTGGAGCGGGTCCGGGTAGAGGCGGTCAAGGTCTTTGCTGCCATGGAATGCAGCGGCTATGCCCGGGTGGATTTCTTTGTGAAAAAGGACGGGACGGTGGTATTCAACGAGCTGAATACTATTCCCGGCTTTACCAATATCAGTATGTATCCCAAATTAATGGAAGCGTCCGGTATTGGCGGCGAGGAACTGATGGAGCGGCTGATCGCCCTGGCGATGGAGCGTGCTGAATGATGAATCTGGATAAAAATGTCCCCATCGGCGTCTTTGATAGCGGGCTCGGCGGGCTGACTGCTCTCCGGCGGCTGCAGATAGACTTGCCGGCGGAGGATTATGTCTATTTTGGTGATACTGCCCGGATGCCCTACGGCGGACGGGATAAGGAAACGCTGATGCGGTTTGCTAAGACGGATATCGCCCTGCTGCAGTCCTATGGCGTCAAAGCCATTCTGGTTGCCTGCGGGACCGTTTCCTCGGTGATCCTGGAAGAAATTAAAAATGAGTATGATATTCCGCTGGTGGGGGTGGTGGAAAGCGCAGTCATGGCGGCTGCCGCCGCTACCCGCAACGGCAGAATCGGCATTTGGGGAACGGCGGCGTCCATTCGCTCCGGCTCCTATGCCAAGGGGCTGGCGGAGATAGGGTATCCCGATACCACTGCGGTGCCCTGCCCCAAGCTGGTGCCGCTGATTGAGGACGGAAAAATCTCGCCTGAAGATCCGCAGGTTCGGCAAGCGGTGCGGGAGTACCTCTCCCCGGTACTGGAAAGCGGGGCGGACACTCTGATCCTGGGCTGCACCCATTATCCCTTATTGGCGGAGGTCATCCGCAGGGAGGCGGGCGACAGATTGACACTCATTGATTCCGGCGCGGAAAGCGGCGCTGCCCTGCGCCGAGCGCTGGAGGAGCGCAATTTGCTCCGGGAGAGCGGGCAGGGCAATACCTGCTACCTGGTAAGCGGCAAGCCGGAGGAGTTTATCCTCCGGGGCGGGCGTTTCTTGGGTCGGGATCTCTCCGGAAAGGTGGAGCAGAAGGATGCCGGAAAATAAAAAAGTAATGCTGGTGCTGACCACCAGCCAGAAGGTGGAAGGTCAGCGGGATACCGATCGCATGGAAACCAATGCGGAGCTGTTTTATAAAGGGGATACCGTCCATATCCTTTATAGCGAAAAGAATACCAAGACCCACATTCGCATCAGCGGCAAGACGGTCCATGTTCACCGGCTGGGGGAACTTTCCGGGGACCTCTGGTTTGTGGAGGGCGACGAGCGGGATACCCGCTATGAGACTCCTTACGGACGGATGCTCTTGACACTGGTTACTCATAAAGTCGAGTGGGATGCGAAGAAAATGCGGCTGTATATCCGATATAATATCATGTCGGACGAGCAGCTTTTGAGTATGAATGAAATGACGATTGAGATGAGGGAGAAACAATGAAAAATCCGGTCAACGAAATGAAGAATAAGATCCAGTCCTTGCTGCTGGATAGTTATAAAAGCTGCGTAGCAGAAGGGCTGCTGCCCGAGGCGGAGCTGATGGCGTTCGATATCGAACAGCCCCGGGATGCCGGGAACGGCGATTTTTCCAGCAACTTTGCTATGAAGAATGTCCGGGTGCTGAAAAAGGCGCCCCAGATGATCGGTCAGCTGCTGCTGGAGCACCTGCCCACCTGCCCTGAGCTTGAGCGGGCAGAAGTGGCGGGGCCCGGTTTTCTGAACTTCTATCTGGGCGGTACTTACTTTGCCGAGGTGGCAAAGACCGCTGCCGAACTGGGCGGGGACTATGGTAAAACCAATCGGCTGAACGGTGAGAAGATCATGGTGGAGTTCGTTTCCGCCAATCCTACCGGTCCCATGCATATGGGCAACGCCCGGGGCGGCGTGGTGGGCGACAGCCTTGCCAATGT
>JAZREO010000097.1:0-1034 GCA_045660845.1 Eubacteriales bacterium | reverse complement strand
ATGTGGCGTATGAGCTGACCTTCTTGGCGGTAGGACTCGTGTGCTTTGTCTATGTGGTGCTGATCAAGCGTGATCGGCTGATCCCCAAGATGGAGGGACCCAAGTATATCGGTGCGGTCTGCGAGACCATCGGTCAGTTTGGCTATATCTATGCCATTGCCGATGAGGACCACCTGATGTATTCCGCCCCCATCATCTCTGCTTATTGCGTAGCGAGCGTGGTATGGAGCCGGATCTTCCTCAAGGAAAAACTTTCCTGGAAGCATTACGCCTGTATCCTGCTGGTGGCGCTTGGCATTGTTGTCCTGGGTGTCTTTGATATTTAAAAACGAATGCCCCCTTTTTCTAAAAGGGGGCATTTTCTTATATAAATTCGTCAGGGATACAATCCGCCATGGCTTGCGCACCTGCACCGCTGGGATGGAGATGGTCACCTCTGTCGTATTCGGGCAAAAGGGTAAGAGGATCTTCAGGATTTAGAAGGTTGGTCTCAAAGGGCAGGATCCCTTCTACCGGTGCCTCCCGATAGATCCAGTAATTAACCTTTTCGCGGATGGCTTCTCGCTCCTCGTTGTAGGTCCGCCAGCCGCCAAAAGGCAGGATGGGGGCGAGGAAAACGGCAATGCCGTGAGCATGGGCAGTGTCGATATAATATTTCAACCCTTCGATCAGTTCCTCCGCCGTCGGCAGATCAGTGATGGGTCGGTAAGGGTTGCCCTCCTTTATTGGATGGATGATGTCATTGATGCCATGAAGAATAAAGACTTTCTTAACGCCGGGCAATAGTACCTCCCGCTCAAATCGATCCAATCCGCGCGGCCCGTAGTGACAATAGAGGTCGCAGGAGTATTCTCGCAGGATCCGACTGCCGCCTACCGCCTTGCGAATGATAGCGACATCCTCCCGTCCTTCCTCCAGCAAGCGGCGTTTCAATCGATCCGGCCAGGTCTGTGCGGTGATGGAATCGCCAAAGGTAACGATGGAATAGCAGTTTTGGGAGCAAAGCGCCTCAATGGTGTGGATAAAGGGAAAGC
>JAZREO010000096.1:0-4780 GCA_045660845.1 Eubacteriales bacterium | reverse complement strand
CAAAATTCCTGGCAACAGAAGCACCGGATACATTTTTTACGGTCAATGCGGGGTTTATGCTTCACCATGGTGATGGCATCAGCGGGACAGACCTTATAACATTCCTTGCAGCCCACGCACTCCGCCGGCTTGAGCGCAGGGCGGGATGCCAGCGCCCGGTCAATAAATGCAGCGGTCAGTTTGCCAAAAAACTTTTCCGATTCCCGGTTGAACCGCAGGCTGCGGACAGTCTCCACCCTTTGATAATCGGGAATGATATACGTTCTCCAGTCGGCGCCCGCTGTGGGAAGTTCTTCCGGGGTCTCAGGGATCAGCCCGCGGCGGACAGCAGCCGCCAGAGTAGGAACCTCCTTCGGCGAAAGTCCGATGATAGCACCGCCGATGAGGTCGGCGGCATGGGGATTTTCCGAGGCGATCAGTACACCCACCGGGCGGGGCGTCCCGGCAGTGGGGCCGTTGCCCTCCATGCCCACCACGCCGTCGATAATGGAAAGGCGGGGCTTAAAATATTCGTCCAGATCGACGATCATATCCGCAAATTGCGCCGGCTCGGGGAAACGGTAATGGTACTCCGGCTTAACTGTCCCGGGCACCGCGCCGAACATATTCTTTGCTGCCGCGCTCATGGACATCATCCCATGGGTCTTGAGCTTACAGAAATTGATGATGGCGTCGCAGCCGTCCAGCCAGCCGGTATAGGTAAAGGTCTTGGCGGCACGCGCCTGCGGAAATTCCGCCTCTTTAACAGAAAAGTCATGATTGAGGATGGCTCCCGCCTCCTCTGCCAGCCGCATCCCGGTAGCAGCATAGACCCGATCCAAATAGATCTTATTATAAACTCCGCCGGGACTGTCGCCAACGATGACCTCCGCGCCCCGCTCTCGCAGCATTCTGACCAATTCACAGATCAAAGCAGGATGGGTCGTAGCAGCCGCTTCCGGCTTGATAAAGGTAATGAGATTGACCTTGATCCCCACCGTCATGCCGGGGGTGACCCAGCCGAGACCGCCCAAGGGTTCCAGCAGCGACTCCAGCGCCGCCCGTACCTCGGCATTTTCATAGCTTCTACATTCCGCGATCGATACTTTCATAACTTTTTCTCCCAAAAATGATCTTTATGTTTATTTTAGCATACTTCACACCTTCTTGCAATCAAAACTGCCCTCGGCTTGATGCCGAGGGCAGTTTTTTACATGAATAAACAAAATATTAAGGGTAAAAAGCAGGCGGGGATGAAGTTGACCACCTTGATCTTGGTCATTCCCAGCATATTGAGGGAGATCGCCACGATCAAAATGGAGCCAACGCAGGTCATCTCGCCGATCATCGACTCGGTGAGAAAGGCGGCGATGGCGCTGCCGCCCAGGGCAATAGCCCCCTGATAGACAAAGCAGACAACCCCCGCAAATGCCACACCGATCCCCAGCGAGGATGCCATGATCATGCAGGAGCAAAAGTCGATGAGGGATTTGGCAAATATGGTGGTATTATCGCCCCGGATGCCACTGTCCAGCGAACCGGTAATCGCCATGGCGCCCACGCAGACCAGCAGGGTGGCAGTAACAAACCCCTCGCCAAAGGTGGAGCCACTCTCCCCTTTGGTCAGCTTACGCTGCATGAAGGCACCAAACCGGTTGAGGTAGCCATCGAGATCGATCCAATGCCCCAGCGCCCCGCCGAGAGCAATGGACAGGATCGAGATCAGAAAATTTTCGCCGTCAAAAAAGCCCCGGATGCCGATCGCCATGACGCAGAGCGCCATGCCGTGCATCACGCCGGTGCTGACCCGCTCCGGCAGACCCTTTTTTAAAAGCACGCCGATCAGCGCACCAACGATGATGACCAGCCCGTTTACAATACTGCTGAATATTGCCATGCTGTTGTTCCTTTCTTTCTGCTTGATTCGATGATTTTGCCATTATTTTAACATCCATTTTGTCAATTTTCAACCGAAACAGCAAGAAACGGGCAATTTTTTTAAGGTATTATGGCAAAAGTGGAAAAAAATTTAAATTTTTCTTGTAAATACCCCGGAAATCCGCTATAATATTTGATGGTAAAAAATATTTTTTAGGAGGCTATTAAAAATGTCTGTTAAAGTTGCTATTAATGGTTTCGGTAGAATCGGTCGTCTGGCTTTCCGTCAGATGTTCGGTGCCGAGGGTTATGAGATCGTTGCCATCAACGACCTGACCGACGCTAAGATGCTGGCTCACCTGCTGAAGTACGACTCTGCTCAGGGTCGCTACGGTCACGAAGTTGCTGCTGGCGAAGGCGAAATCACTGTTGATGGTAAGACCATCAAGATCTATGCCGAGAAGAACGCTGCTGATCTGCCCTGGGGCGAGATCGGTGTTGATGTTGTCCTGGAGTGCACCGGTTTCTACACCTCCAAGGACAAGGCTTCTGCTCACATCGCTGCCGGTGCTAAGAAGGTCGTTATCTCCGCTCCTGCCGGCAATGACCTGCCCACCGTTGTTTTCAGCGTAAATGAGAACACCTTGACCAAGGAAGATACCATCATCTCCGCTGCTTCCTGCACCACCAACTGCCTGGCTCCCATGGCAAAGGCTCTGAACGAGTATGCTCCCATCCAGAGCGGTATCATGACCACCGTTCACGCCTACACCGGCGACCAGATGGTTCTCGACGGTCCCCACAGAAAGGGTGACCTGCGCCGCGCTCGTGCTGCTGCTGCTAACATCGTTCCCAACTCCACCGGTGCCGCTAAGGCAATCGGTCTGGTTATCCCCGAGCTGAACGGCAAGCTGATCGGTTCCGCTCAGCGTGTTCCTGTTCCCACCGGCTCCACCACTCTGCTGGTTGCCGTTGTCAAGGGCAAGGACGTAACCAAGGAAGGCATCAATGCCGCAATGAAGGCTGCTTCCTCTGCTTCCTTCGGCTACACCGAGGAAGAGCTGGTCTCCTCCGATATCATCGGTATCACCTACGGTTCTCTCTTCGATGCGACCCAGACCATGGTTGCTAAGATCGACGAGGACACCTATCAGGTTCAGGTCGTATCTTGGTACGACAATGAGAACAGCTACACCAGCCAGATGGTCCGCACCATCAAGTATTTCGCTGAGCTGTAATTCTTGAAAAGCAAAAGGACTGTGCCCTATGGCACAGTCCTTTTTTAAAAGAAAGGGGAACCGGCATGGAATGGCAGAAACGCTCGATTCAAAGTCTCTCCCAAACGGAATATGACCGGTGCCTGGAACTGATGGAGCCGGAACGAAAAACACACCTGGAAAAGTTTCGCCGGGAGGAGCGCCGCCTTGCTTCCGTATTAGGGGAATGGATGGCGAAAACCATGCTGGCGGAGCAGTGCGGGATCCCCCTGGAAACGATCGTTCTGCAGCGAACGGAGCGAGGCAAGCCCTACGCAAATGGGCTGGCGCTCCATTTCAGCATCAGCCATTCAGGAGATTGGGTGGCGGTGGCGGTTTCTGACCGTCCTATCGGCATCGATATGGAAGTGCTGCGCCCGGTAGACCCCCGGCTCAGCCAGCGGATCGGTGCCGCACCGGAACGCTTTTTTGAGGAATGGACCGCCAAAGAGGCTCATTTTAAGATCTACGGCAATCCCAATTTTAAAGCCATTCCCTATAACGAGCTTACCCCCTTACATTTTTACGAAGATAACTGCATCATAACAATAATCGAAAAGGAGAAGTGATGATCACTTCTCCTTTTTCTTATTGACGATCCCTTTGAACGCATGGATCACTGCATCGATGATCTCCGCCTTGGCGGAATGAGAGTCCGCCTTAACGCTCACCGTCTGAACCTCTCCCTCGCTGATGACTAAGAAACTCATGGGCGTCAGCGCCACATTGGCACCGCCGCCTGCGGGATGCCGATGCTTTTTACGGTCTCCGTCCATTACATCCGCACCGCCGCCGGCAAAACCGACGGTCAGTTTCGAAACGGGGATCACCGTCACGCCGTCCTTTTCGATCCGCTCGCCCAGCACAGAATTCTCCTTTGCCAGCGCCATTGTCTGATCCGCCACAAAGGTCAGCACATTCATCAGATTGCCGTTTTGCATATTCCGCTCCATCTCAAGCCCTCTCAATCTCATTTGCGATATTTTTCTTTATTATGTGCACGAACGCCCGCACCACATAAAGGATCTTTACCCGGATCGCCAGATCCAGCAGGAATTTTCCTTTCTCCAGGTTATAATCACACCGGATGTCCACTGTCAGCCCACGCCGATTGACCTTCATCTTTTCCTGCAGGTAGTCCGACAGCGGATACAATGTAGCACAAGCAATTCCATAATCCAGCGCGGCGTCCTCGCCGCCGCTGACAGACACAAGCCGGCAATAGGGCACGCTGCAATGCTTCAGGATCCAAAGTACCCGATCGATCAGCAAGAAGAAGGTCTTCACCGTTTCCTGCAGAGTGACCGTCACGCCCTGCTCCTCCAGAGAACTGCCAATGGTCTTGAGGCTCTCCAGATGGGAGATCCCCAGCGTCTTTTTTAATGCCTTTGCAAGAAAATTTTCCTGTTTGGGACTTTTTTCTTTTTTCTTCTCCTTGCCACTGAAAACGATCCCCAAAAAGCGGACATGGAGATGAAAGCCCTTTTCTTCGTCGGTTATCAGCAAAAGATCCACCGGAAGCAAGAGAAGTGCGGCGATCAGCAATAGAAGGACCGCCAAGACGATCCCTATGATCTTCAGTACGATCACACGCAGCCCTCCCGAAAACTTATATTTTTATTTTACCACGATAAGGATTTAAATTCAACATAAAAATAAAACCCGGG
>JAZREO010000095.1:0-1477 GCA_045660845.1 Eubacteriales bacterium | reverse complement strand
TAGAATGGGTGAAAAAGTGCAGCGTGGCTGGGATCTTTTTGGGCTCTGACGGCGTTTTCAATCCCAAGCAAAATGCCCCCCGCCACCAGGCAGCCTGCGTTTTCTACCGCAGTCATCAGATGTTGCAAACAGAGCAGCCCGGTGGAGATACAGATCAAAAGCCCACCATCGATCCGGCGGAATATACCTTGAGGGTCAGCGGCTTTGACCTGAAGTTTGATCCTAATAAAGACTACTATCTATGCCAACCGAAAGATTTCACCAACTGCAAGATCACCGGCTATACTGGGTTTAAATCCATTGCAGTTTCGGTGGAGCAGTACGCAACATATTATCCGTATAGGAACACTGCTTATAAATTAGGAGATACATTAAAATTGGGCAATGGTCGGGCAAAAATAGTACTGACCGGAACCCTGAAGGACGGAAGCAAGCGGGAATATCTGATCGCATTGACCGATCCCAATGCGGCAGAATACGCTTATGCAAGAGCCCGGGTAACGGGGACGGTCAATGTACGGGAAAGACCGACTACCTCCTCGAAGGTGATTGTTACTTTGATCAATAATGCCCGGGTCTATTATCTAAAGACCGAGGGCGATTGGTGCATGGTCCAGCTGATCAATCAAGTCAATGAAGGAAAGATCGGCTATATCCATAAGGATTATCTCCGCTGGGAATGGCTGGATACGGGAATGCCTGAGCGTTATAGAACCGCCATCGAAGCTCTGCAGGCGGCGCATCCCAACTGGACCTTCACATTTGTGAATACAGAGATGACCTATGCGGCGGCGCTGGAAAAGTACGGCTCTGCCAATGAATCTTATATCGACCCGCTGAACTATCTGGCGGAGGATAAGATCTTTGCGATGCTGGATATCGATAGTTATGATCCGGCAAATTATAACGATGCAGGAATCGCGGCGATCTGGGCAAATGAAAGCGCGATTTCCAAAGCAGATGCAGTGTCGTATTTTAATGCGGCATCCAAATCCTTGCTGATGAATCCCTATTATATCGCCTGTCGCGCGGCGCTGGAATCCGGTTATGGCACTTCTAAATTTGCCAAGGGTACTGTCACCGGCTATGAGGGGTATTATAATTTCTTTGGTATTCAGTGCTATGACAACAATCCGACAGTCGGAGCATCCTATGCCAAGGAGCGAAACTGGAATAGTGTATTCCGCTCCATTGTAGAGGGAGCCAACTGGGTGAAGGATCAGTATCTGGATCAGGGTGCGATCACGCCGTATTTCTTCCGCTTTGCAGGATTTCAAAATAAGGTCTATATGAGCGATGTGCAGGCTCCTCTGAAGGAAGCCAGCATCCTGAAGAAGGCTTATACCGATCCTAACGCAAAGGCGCATTTTATTATTCCGGTATACAGGGATATGCCGAGTGCATAATTATTCAGCCGCACCTCGGTGCGGCTGAAATTTTAGGAGAATTGAAATGACCAATTTGATCAAGCGAATCT
>JAZREO010000094.1:0-1099 GCA_045660845.1 Eubacteriales bacterium | reverse complement strand
AGTGTGGTAGGGGATCTCAAAGTCCGGGCAGGACTTTTCACCAAACTGCTCTACCTCTACATTTTCCTCATCATTTTTGCCGACAGGCACAGAATCATCCACCATCTGGGGAATCTTCATCATGACCTCATTCAGCTTGGTTTGCAGCTCGCCTTCCTTGGCTTGGAGAGCGGAAAGCTCGTCCGCCTGGGCACTGACCTGGGCTTTGATGGCTTGTGCTTCCTCACGCTGACCTTTTGCCATCAGGCCGCCGATCTGCTTGCTCAAGCGGTTGCGGTTCGCACGCAGTTCGTCTGCACGTTTATTACATGCTAACTTTTCCTCGTAAAGGGCAATAGCCTCATCTACCAAGGGCAATTTAGCGTCTTTGAATTTTTTTCGGATGTTTTCTTTAACAGCATCCGGGTTTTCTCGAATGAATTTAATGTCCAGCATTTTTTGAAATCCTCTTTTTAAAGATATAAAACTATTTTAGCATAAATCAGTGGTTTTTCAAGAGTTTTTGCGATTTTTCAGAGAGGAATAAGGGACTACTGCATCGAATACCGGCAGCATTCCTTTTTTCTCCGGGTTTTGAGGGACTAACTGATAAATATCGTGCCCCGGGAAGTGGTTTCCTTCCACCAGAACGGGACCCTTAGGGGTAATAGCCAGATCCCAACCAACAAATCGGATGGTGGGAATTTTTTTCGCCGCTCGCAATGCCAGCGCTCGGCAGGATTTCCAGCAGGGGATAGGATATCCGTCAAAGGTGCAGCCGGTATCCGGGTGCGCATCAAAGCTGTCACCCGCCTTATTGACTGCTACGCCGACTAAAGTTCCTTTTTCCAGATCCACCGGGATGACCACGCCGCCACTGTTGAAATTATCCACTACTGCGCCACCGCTGCCCAAGCGCATGGCGGCATAGAGCAGGTGGGGTTCGCCGGCATCGTCCAGCATGGTGACCATTCGGACAGTATCAATAGCGCCCGGATAAAGGGCATCTACCTTTTTATGCTGGGTAAGCACTTCTTCTATCAGTGTTTGCCCATTGGTTTTAAGGCGGTTATAGAGGGCGATAGGGCTTTCTTCTGTTGTATCGATCTTCTCGATCCCC
>JAZREO010000093.1:0-15951 GCA_045660845.1 Eubacteriales bacterium | reverse complement strand
CTCCACCCGGATCTCACCCCGGTAGACCTTTTTCAAAGCCTGTCCCAGAGTACTGGTCTTATATTTATCCATCTCAATGCCCATCCGCTCCAGCTCCTCAATGAGGTAGGCGCCGCCGGGCAGCAGGTAATAGGTATCCTTCTTGAGGGCTATATACTGGCTCTTGATGGCATTGCCGATGATCCCGGTTCGGGTGGCTTCCGTTCCCAATTCCAGTCCCTCAAACATCGCCCGGTACTCCTCCCGATCATCCGCCTCCTCGGCGGCCGCCTTATCTTCCCGGAACGGGTTTTTTAAATAATTATTCAGTGTTTCAATGGTATAGTGGCGGGGTGGGGAGGTCTCCTTTTCTTTAGGGCAAAAGTCGATATTCACCGCATCTCCCTTTTCCAAGGGGGGCAGGACCTTATTTTTCTGCCCACCATCATCATATTTCATCCAGCCGGGCTGGAGGATCATGGTGCCCTTTAAGCGAAACTCCTCCAAGTCCCCCACCCGGATCACCATCTCCGCTTTCTCTGCCAGGCAATCCTCGGCGCAGAACACCGCGGCAAACCGCCGGAAAATGGTCTGATAGACCAGCATCTGCCGATCGGTGAGATTTTCTTTTTTGGGGATCTTATAAGTAGGCGTCAGGGCGGAGTGGGACTCGATCTTGCTATCGTCAAAAATCGTCTTACCGTCTCGAAATTTCACCTGGTAGCCGATGTTTGCCACATTTTCAAGGATCTTCTTGATCTTGCCCTTTTCCTGCTCCGCCAGATACTCCGAGTTGGTACGGGGGTAGGTAATGTATCCTGCCTCATAAAGTTCCTGGGTCAGCTTAAGGCTTTCTTCCATTGGCATTTTATATTTCTTGCCCAAAACATTCTGCAATTTAGATAGCGAATACAGTTTGCCGGGCTGGAGGGTGGTCTTTTTCTTTTTCTTTTCTGCTACCACCGCAGGGCAAGCATTGAGCCGGGCGGCGTATTCTTCCGCCTTGGCTTTGCTGTTTTTATCAAATTTCTGCTTAGAGGTCAGTTCGATGGGCTCTCCGCCAGTCTCCGCATTGCTGACCACCGCATAATAAATTTCCGGAATAAAATTCTCAATCGCCTTATCCCGATCATAGATCGCTTTGACGATGGGGACGATGACCCGACCCACCCGCAGCAGTACACCGGTCTTGAGGGTGGCATAGCGAGTGAGATTGACGCCATAGAGCCAGTCCATATAGGTTCGGGCATAGCCTTCATCCGCCAAGTTCTGATATTCCGACTCCTCTTTCATGGTAGCAAGAGCTTCTGCTACCGTTTCGGGAGTCTGATCGGGCAACCAAAGGCGATAGAAGGGCTTTTGCACCCCGGTATGATCCACACAAAGGCGGATGATGATCTCTCCCTCCCGGTCCGCGTCTCCTGCGTTGACGATCTTTTCCACATCCGGGCGGGCGCAAAGTGCGCGGATCAGCTCGAACTGCCGCTGCACCCCCTCATCGGGCTTCTTATCGACACCCTTACGGATCTGGAACCGGAATTTTTCCGGAAAGCAGGGCAGGTTTTCCATGGACCAGCGCCCGGTGGAGGTGGGTCCGGTATAATCCTCGATATCGCAAAGGGAGAAAAGATGACCGAACGCCCAGGTAACGAGATATCCCTCGCCCTCAAAATAACCGTTGCGGCGGGTGCATTTTCCAATTCCGGCGACGATATTGCGGGCAAGACTGGGCTTTTCTGCAATGATCAGAGTCATTTTTCTACTCCTTTCGCATTTTTTTATTATCATAACATATTTTTTCTAATAATTCAATCAGGCTTTACATTCCAAAGATAAATATGGTAAAATATAGTTTGATCGAGAACCAAAAGGAGAAATTATGTTAAAGCTGCTGAAACATCTCAAATACTATACGCTGCAAAGCATCCTGGGACCCCTTTTCAAACTCCTGGAAGCGACCCTGGAGCTGCTGGTGCCGCTGGCGGTTGCCGCCATCGTGGATCAGGGCATCGTGGGTCAAGACCGCTCTGCTATCATCAAGTACAGTCTGGTGATGGTGTCATTCGGACTGATCGGCTTTATCTTTGCAGTGGTCGCCCAATATTTTGCCGCCCGTGCGGCGGTGGGCTTTACCGCCCGGGTACGCTCGGCGCTCTTCCGGCATCTGCAGGGCTTTACCTATGCCCAGCTGGATCGAATCGGCACCTCCACCCTCATCAACCGCATGACCAGCGATATGAACCAAGTGCAGTCCGCCATGAACTTAGGACTGCGGCTGTTGCTGCGCTCCCCATTTGTGGTATTCGGCTCCATGGTGATGGCGTTTACCATCGACTGGAAGGCGGCGATGGTCTTTGTTCTGGCGATCCCGGTGCTCTTGGTGGTCGTTTTCGGCATCATGCTGATCAATATTCCTTTATATAAAAAGGTGCAGGCGTCGCTGGACAAGGTCCTCAGCAAGACCCGCGAGAACCTTTCCGGCGTACGGGTGATCCGCGCCTTCTGCAAGGAAACGGAAGAGGTCGAAGAATTTGATCGGCGTAATGAGATCCTGACCCGGGCGCAGAAATATGTGGGGCGGATCTCCGCACTGATGAATCCGCTGACCTTTGCCATCATCAACTTCGCCATCATCCTGCTGATCCATACCGGCGCACTGCGGGTGGAAGCAGGTATTCTGACCCAGGGGGCAGTGGTGGCACTCTATAACTATATGTCCCAGCTCTTAATCGAACTGATCAAACTGGCAAGCCTGATCATCAGCATCACCAAAGGCGTCGCCTGCGGCAATCGTATCCAGGCGATACTGGAACTGCCCGCCGGCGATCCGGTGAAGGAGGGGGCGGAATACCCCGATGCAGCAGGGTCTGCATTGGCATTTCGCAATGTTTCCTTCTGCTATGCCGGGGCGCAGGATAACTCCTTAAGTGACATCACCCTGACCCTCAAGCCCGGCGAGACCCTGGGCGTCATCGGCGGTACCGGTTCCGGAAAATCCACCCTTATCAACCTCATCCCTCGTTTCTATGAAGCCACAGAGGGTACCGTCTTGGTAGGCGGAAAGGATGTTTGCAGCGTTGCCCCGGTGGAACTGCGGCAACAAATCGGTGTGGTCCCCCAAAAGGCGGCGCTTTTCAAGGGCACCATCCGAGAAAACCTCTGCTGGGGCAATCCCGACGCCACCGAAGAAGACTTGACTGCCGCCTTAACGGCGGCGCAGGCACTGGAGATCGTGGAAAGTAAACCGGAGGGGCTGGACAGCCCGGTAGAGCAGGGTGGACGCAATCTTTCCGGCGGTCAGCGTCAGCGACTGACCATTGCCCGGGCGCTGGTCCGAAAGCCGGATATCCTGATCCTGGACGACAGCGCATCAGCACTGGACTTCGCCACCGACGCCGCGCTGCGCCAAGCGATCCACGGACTACCCTGGCAGCCGGCAACCGTCATCGTCTCCCAGCGTACCTCCTCTATTGCCCATGCGGATCAGATCCTGGTCCTGGACGACGGCGAGGCAGTGGGCTTAGGGACTCATGAGGCCCTGCTGGAGAGCTGCCCGGTCTACCGGGAGATCTATGACTCTCAGTTCAAAAAGGAGGCGCAGGCAAAATGAAAAAGACTGACCAGAAAAGCGCGCTCCGAGGCATCCTGCATCGGCTAAAACGTTATACCGGCTGGATCGTCCTCTCTATTTTCTTAGCCACTTTGACGGTGGTGCTCTCCCTTTATATCCCTATTTTAGTGGGGCAGACCATCGACCATATCATCGAGCCGGGCAAGGTGGATTTCACCGCCATTGCTGCGATCTTTCTCCGAATCGGAGCCACCGCCGGCATTACCGCCCTTCTGCAATGGGTGATGAACACCATCAATAATAAGATCACCTACCAGGTCATCGAGGATGTGCGGCAAGAAGCCATCCGCAAGCTGCAAAAGCTACCGGTCTCCTATCTGGATCGTCACGCTTCCGGCGATATTGTCAGCCGGATCATTGCGGATGTGGATCAGTTTGCCGATGGGCTGCTGCTGGGCTTTACCCAGCTATTCACCGGCGTTGTCACCATTCTGGTGACCCTCATCTTTATGCTAACCATCCACCCCGGCATTACCGCCCTGGTGGTGGTGCTGACCCCCCTCTCTCTGCTGATGGCGCGGTTTATCGCCAACCGAACTTATAATATGTTTAAGCTGCAATCGGAGATCCGGGGGGAGCAGACCGGCTTTATCGACGAGATGCTGGGCAACCAGAAGGTGGTCAAAGCCTTCAGCCGGGAACAGATAAATGCGGACCGATTCGACGAGATCAACAGACGGCTGGAAAAGGCGTCCCTCAAGGCAACCTTTTTTTCCTCCCTCACCAACCCCTGCACCCGGTTCATTAACAGCATGATCTATGCGTTAGTAGCGCTCTGCGGGGCGCTGGTGGCATTGGGCGGCGGGCTGACCGTCGGCGGGCTGACCAGCTTTTTAAGCTACGCCAATCAATATACTAAGCCCTTTAACGAAATTTCCGGGGTCATCACCGAGCTGCAAAATGCCCTCGCCTGCGCCGGGCGGATCTTTGACCTCACCGACCGGGCACCGGCGTTGACCGAGACCGGAAGCGCAGAGCTGGCAGAGGTGGAGGGGCATGTCAACCTGGAAAGGGTAGCTTTTTCCTATCAGCCGGAGCAAACGCTCATTGAAAACCTCAATTTAGATATTAAGCCCGGTCAGCGGATCGCCATTGTGGGCCCCACCGGATGCGGCAAGACCACCCTCATCAATCTGCTGATGCGGTTTTATGATGTGAATGAGGGCAGTATCAAGGTGGAAAAAATTGATATTCGCTCCGTCACCCGCCGTTCCCTGCGCCAAAACTACGGCATGGTGCTGCAGGACACCTGGATCAAGGACGGCACCGTCCGGGAGAATATTGCTTTCGGCAAGCCGGACGCCACCGAGGAGGAGATCATCGCCGCTGCCAAGGCGTCCCACGCCCATAGCTTCATTAGGCGGCTGCCCCAGGGCTACGATACCCCCCTCTCCGAGGAAAGCGGCAATCTTTCCCAGGGACAGCGGCAGCTGCTCTGCATCGCCCGGGTGATGCTCAGCCTACCCCCCATGCTGATCCTGGACGAAGCCACCTCCTCCATCGATACCCGCACCGAGCTGAAGATCCAGGACGCCTTCGCCAAAATGATGAAAGGACGCACCAGCTTTATCGTTGCCCATCGGCTGTCCACCGTCCGGGATGCGGATGTCATCCTGGTTATGAAGGACGGTCATATCATCGAGCAGGGTAACCACGATCAACTGTTGGCGCAGGACGGCTTTTATGCAGAACTATATAACAGTCAGTTCACACACACCGCATAGAAAACCTCATCGTTTACAGTTTATCTATGGAATTTTGATCCAAAATCGGGTAAAATATCTATTGATATCTTTTTGAAGGAGCATCGAAGAAGGTGAAACAAACGCGTTTTCACGGACAATTTTTAACCGTCCCCAATCTGTTGAGTTATCTCAGGCTGTTGCTGATCCCGCCTATCGTCTGGCTATACTGTGTGGAAGAATCCTATACTGCCGCCGCCTGGATAATGGCAATCTCTGCCGCCACTGATGTGGTGGACGGCTGGATCGCCCGGCATTATAACCTGGTGACCGACTGGGGCAAGATCATCGACCCTATCGCCGATAAACTGACCCAGATCGCCATCTGCGTCTGCCTGGCATGGCGGTTTATGGCGGTGCGGTTTATGCTGGTGCTGCTCATTGCCAAGGAGATCTATATGGGCATCATCGGGCTGGTCTTTATCCATAAGACCGACTCGGTGGAGGGTGCTGTCTGGTACGGCAAAATGACCTCCGTTCTTTTCTTCCTGGTTGCCCTGCTACTGATCCTTTTTCCCGGTATGCCGGAGGCGCTGGTCATCTCCCTGGTCAGCATTGAAAGCGCATCCATCGTCCTTTCCATGCTCCTTTATACCACCCGCTACCTACGACTTTATCATCAACACAAAGCAAATAAGGCATAAAAAACCACCCGCAAGGGTGGTTTTTTTATGCGTTATTTCTTTTATTCGGTTCTCAATGCAATGACCGGGTCTTTTCTCGCCGCCACACCGGAGGGGATCAACCCCGCCACAAAGGTCAAGAGCATACTGATGCCCACCAGGATCAAGGCAGCCGCCCAGGGCAGTACCGCATTCAGGGTGGGGATGCCGGTAACCGCATGGAGAATAATATTGATCAAAATATTCAGTAAAAGGGTAACGCCGATACCGAAGGCGCCGGCGGTAAAGCCAACGATCAGCGTCTCCGCATTGAACACCCGGGAGATGTCCCGCTTGGAGGCGCCGATGGCGCGCAAGATCCCGATCTCCTTGGTCCGCTCCAGTACCGAAATATAGGTGATGATACCGATCATGATGGAGGACACCACCAAAGAGATGGCGACAAAGGCAATGAGTACATAGGAAATGGCATTGATGACGGTAGTCACCGAGGACATCAGCAGCGCCACATAGTCGGTATAGCTGATCTGCTGCTCCTCGTCCTTGCCCTCATTATACTTGTCGATGGCATCGGAGATCTTATCCTTGTTCGCAAAGGTGGATGCAAAAAGATTGATGGTTGCGGGGCTATTGAGATCCACATACCCCAGCTTCTGCAGGTTCTCCTCTAAGGTCGCTTCCGAGACGGTGGGCGGCATATAGAGGTCATAATACTCTGTCAGTTGCTCCTCGGTATAGCCGCGCATTGCCTGATCGAAGGCGGCGGACAGTCCGGCGGTGGGCATCCCCGCCAGCTGCTGACCGACAGTCTCAGCGTACTGGGCAGAGATCTGCTTTTCCATCTCCTCCCGGACATAGGCAAAGAGGGTTTCATCGTCCATGGAGGCTATATATTCCTCGATGGTCTCAGCACTCATATTGGTGGAACCGGCTGCTGCCTCTTTCAATCTCGCTTCGATGGCTGCACGGTCCATCCCCGCCATCATGCCGTCGATGGTCTGGTCCAGGTATTCCCGACTGGGGGTAGTCATGATCTTGGTATACATCTCTGCTTTACCGGCAGTATCCAGGCTTTGGAAATACTCCTTGATCTGCGTCGCCTTCTCCTCGTTCGTGGGCTCCTTTTCCTCACCGGTAGCAAAGGGCAGACCGGTAAAGATATCGGTCTTTTCATCTGCCCGCTGGACTTTGACCACTTCCTTATTGTTCGCCTGGTCCGCTGCATAGCGGGTCAGGGCGGAGGTATAACCGATGGAGCCGGTCATCATGGAGGAGGTGGCGTCCTCATTGGGACGCAGGATGCCGGAGATCTTTAGTTCAATTCCGTTATCGTAAAGGAACTTCAGACCGGTCTCGTTTTCTGATATATCGGTGGCAATACCGGTCTCTGCATCATACTGATAACGATCCGCATCCAGGATCAGCTTAAAGGTCCGCTGGCTGATCTCCTCATAACTCCAGCTCTTGACCTCCGTCTTGATCTCCTCGGCATTGAGGTATGCCTCCATGATCTTGGTCATATTTTCCTCCGATTCCAGACCCAGAGCATAAAGGACGATATCGCTCAATTCGTTATTCTGATTTAAGATCAGTACCATTTCGTCATGGGCTTTGGGCCAGTTGCCGTAGACCAGGTCATACTGCTCCTTCAGCAACGGGTTGATCAGCTCACCGCCTTCGCCCTCCAGCATCTCCTCCCAGACGGTGAAGCCCTGCTGGTAGTTCTGCATCATGGCGCTGTCGGTGATGGTGGAGCTCATATTGCCGCCCATCATGTTCTGCATCAGCTCCATGACATCGGACTTGACGATGGCACCTTCCTCATCCTTGGTATAGATGTTGAAATCCAGATCATAGCCGTACTTGATGGCGCTCAGATACTGGGTCACCTCGTTGTCCTCCGACTCCAGATACGCTTTAAAGCTCTCCAGATCGTTGGTCTCGGTATCCGCGGTATTCAGCGCGTTCATCATCTCATACATGCCGGAGCTGGAATAGACCTTATCGGTATCGTGGGTCAACTCACCGGGATCAGCACCCATGATATTGGTCAGCACCGAAGAAAGGTCCACTGTTTCCTTCTCGATGGTGATAGGATAGGAGGCAAGGGTATCCTCCTGCACTCCGTCGATATAAAACTGCACGCCCTGAGAGACCGATAGGATCAGCGCAATGCCAATGATACCGATAGATCCGGCAAAGCTGGTCATAAAGGTACGCCCCTTTTTGGTCAGCAGGTTATTGAAAGAAAGAGAAAGGGCAGTAAAAAAGCTCATGGAGGGCTTTTTATGGCTCTTTTTTTCTTTAACCGCAGGTTTGTCCTCGGCGGTATAAGGGTCGGTATCACTGATGACCTGACCGTCCAAGAGACGGATGATACGGGAGGAATACTCCTCCGCCAGGTCCGGATTATGGGTCACCATGATGATCAATTTATCCCGGGAGATCTCCTTGAGGATCTCCATGATCTGAACGCTGGTCTCACTGTCCAAGGCACCGGTAGGCTCATCCGCCAGGATGATCTCCGGGTCGTTGACCAAAGCGCGGGCGATAGCAACACGCTGCATCTGACCGCCGCTCATCTGATTGGGTTTTTTATTTAGCTGATCGCCAAGACCTACCTTTTCCAAGGCTTCCTTGGCGCGGCGGCGCCGCTCGACACGGGAAACACCCGAGAGGGTCAGCGCCAGCTCCACATTCGCCAGCACAGACTGATGGGGAATCAGGTTATAGCTCTGGAACACAAAGCCCACTGAATGATTACGATAGGCGTCCCAATCGCCGTCCTTATACTCTTTGGTGGAGCGACCGCCAATGATCAGGTCCCCGGAGGTATAACTGTCCAGACCACCGATCAAGTTCAGAAGGGTGGTCTTGCCGCAGCCGGAGGGACCCAGAATGGCAACGAACTCATTCTTGCGGAACTGCATGGTCACGCCCCGCAACGCTTCGACGGTATTCTCCCCCACTTTATAGGATTTAAAGATGTTTTCCAGTCCTAACAACCTTGCTTCGCCTCTTTCATATATATTCACATCAAGATTATAGCTTCCTTTCCTATCCATTTCAAGAAAATATTGCAGAAATTTATCGTTTGTTCATAAAAAATCCGAAGATTTCTTTAAAATCTTCGGATTTTCTTTTCTGTTATTAAAAGATCCAATTTTTGATCGTGGGGCTCAGTGGGAAGGGCGTCCAGAACCTGCACCTCATAGCCGATTCCGCAGCAGATAGGGCGCTCACCGCAGCCTTGCAGATACCGATCATAATACCCGCCGCCATAGCCTAACCGAGAGCCATTCCCCCCGAATGCAAGCCCCGGCAAAAGCATCAGATCGCCCGCTTGGGGAAACACCTCTTCCCCGCCCTGGGGCTCCATGATCCCCCGAAAGCCCGGCTCCCTTTTTCCACCGCAATAAAAACGCATCTCTCCATCCCCCAAGACCTTGGGGAACGCCACGCGGGGATGAGCAGCGACAATAAAATCTGTCGCTAATTCCTCTCCCGCCGAAGCATAGCAAAAGAGCGTTTTTGCCCTTTGAAATTCGGGCAACTTCATCACCGCTTCATAAACGCGCAAAGCCGCCTCCTTCCGCTGATGCGGAAGGAGAGCGGCGCGTAATTCTTTCATTTTTTTGCGCAATTCTTTTTTCATTAAATCTCCAAAGATTTTTGCAAAAAGGCACAGGTCTTGGGGCTCTTAGGATGATCAAAGACCTCTTCGGGAGTGCCCACCTCTTCGATGATGCCATCCGCCATAAAGATGATCTTATCAGCAACATGGCGGGCAAACTCCATTTCATGGGTGACCACAATCATAGTGCTGCCGGTATCCTTCAGTTCTTTTATGACCCTTAAGACCTCGCCCGTCAGCTCGGGATCCAATGCCGAAGTGGGTTCATCAAAGCAAAGGATATCGGGATCCATTGCCAGCGCACGGGCAATAGAGACCCGCTGCTGCTGGCCGCCCGAAAGCTGCTGGGGATAGTTCATCATCCGATCCTCCAGTCCCATGCGGCAAAGAAGCCCTTTGGCATAGGTTTCGATCTGCTGATGAATTTCCTTATGACGCGCCTTATAATCAGGCTGCTCCTTTGCCAAAAGCTCCTTGGCGAGCATCACATTTTCCAGCGCGGTGTATTGAGGAAAGAGATTAAAATTCTGGAATACCAGTCCGAAATGCAGCCGCTTTTTACGGACCTCTTTTTTATCCAGGGTAGCGGGATCTTCCGCATCAAAGAGAACTTCATCATTCAGAATGATCTGCCCCTGATCGGGGGTCTCCAAAAAGTTCAGGCAGCGCAGAAGGGTAGTCTTACCGCTGCCGGAAGAACCGATGATAGCGACAACCTCGCCCTTTTCCAGCGTAAACCCAATATCTTCCAAAACGCGGGTGGAGCCGAAATGCTTTTCAATATGATTAATTTCCAATAACGCCATTTCAATTCCCCCCTTATGCCTTGAAATAGGAGAGTTTTTTCTCCACTCTTCCCAGAACGATGGTCAAGATTCCCACAAATGCCAGGTAGAAAAACGCAGTATAGAACAGCGGCCAGATCAATGCCTGGGAAGATGCCATGATCTTGGCGCAATGGATGATTTCGGGAATGGCGATGGCGTTGGCCAGAGCGGTGTCCTTCACCAAGGTAATAATTTCGTTGGAAAGAGCAGGAACGATCCGTTTGATCACCTGCTTCAAAACGATCTTGAAGAAGACCTGCCGCTTGGTCAGACCCAGAACATACCCCGCTTCATATTGCCCCTGGGGAATGCTTTCGATGCCGCCACGGAAGATTTCCGAAAAATAGCAGGCATAGTTGATGACAAAGGCGATCAGTACCGCCAAAAATCTTCCCTGCCATAAAAGTTCGGAGCTGCCTGCGGCGATCGTCATCCTCAGGTCGATGGCATTAAAAACATTGATGCCCGCATTGCCATCGGCCAGCAGGCTGGGCAGATAATAAATAACAAAGATAAACAGCATCAAGGGGATGCCGCGGATGATCCAGATAAAGATCTTCACCGGCACCTTAATGAACTTGAATTTGCTCATCGATAAAAAGGATAATGCAAGCCCCAGCGGGATCGCAAAAACTAAGGTCAGCGCAAAGAGCAGGCAGGTGATGCCGAAGCCCTGAAGCAAAAGGCTTGTAATTGTCCAAAAATCCATAATGTGTAATTCCCTCTATAACAGCAGAAAACTGCAAGGCAATTTCTTGCCTTGCATGTTTTCCAAAATATTTATAATTTCAATTATTTCTGATCGGAAAAATCGGTGATGGCGGTATTGCTTACGCCGTATTTTTCAGCCAGTTCTGCAATGGTGCCGTCCTCTGCCAGAGCTTCCAGAGTTTCGTTGACATTGGCGGTCAACTCGGAACCCTTCTTGAAACCGATGGCATAATATTCAGCATCGCTATAGAGCTTATCGGAAATTTCAAATGCGGCATAGTCGCCTTTGCCGACATAAGCCTTTGCCAACTGCTCATCAACAACAACGAAATCAACTTGACCTAAGCTCAACTCTTTCATCGCATCCAGCTGGGAAGCAACGCCCTTCTTGATGGCGCCTTCCAACTTCTCGCTCAGGTAAGTATCACCGGCGGAGCTGTTCTCAACCGCACCGACCTTGCCTGCAAGGCTCTTGGCATCGGTGATGGTCTTATTCAGATCGGCCTTGGCAACGATGACCTGCTTATTGCCCATATAGTTATAGGAAAAATCAACCTTATCGGCTCTGGCAACACCGTCGTCATCGGCAGTATTGGCGGTAAAGCCGTTCCAGATGCATTGGATGGCTCCGGAATTGAGCTCGGTATACTTCTGATCCCAATCGATCAGCTTGAAGACCACGTTATAGCCCAGCTTACCGAAAACAGCTTCAGCCAGCTCGGTATCAAAACCAACCAACTTGCCTTCTTCGTTCTCATAGTTCATCGGCTCATAGATGGTATAGCCGACAACAACACTTTCTTTCTTGGCGCCGCAGGCAGCCATGGTCAGCATCATGATGGCAACTGCGATCAGCGCTAATACTCTTTTCATTGTTTTCATTGGAAATCCCTCCTAATTTATTGCTTTACTACGCTAAAGTGATAACATCATATCATGATATATTCCGTTTGTCAACTCTTTTTTGAAAATTTTTTAAATACTTTTGGACTTTTTCATCTTCTTCCATTATAATAAAAGAAAAAACTGCAAAGGAACATGGCAATGAAACGAATTTTTTCTTTATTATTCATTTTGCTGCTGGTGCTGAATCTGTCTGCCTGCAAGGAGCAAGGACAGGCTGAGTCCCCTGCCGTCGCTCCGGAACCTACCGACAATATCGACTTCCGGGGTCAGGCGGAGGAGATGACCGAGGCCAGCGCGAAGGAATATCTGGAGAGAGAGGAAACGGACGAAACCTCTGTCCAATATAAAGAGGCGGTCTATACCGTCAACGAGAGCATCGCCACCGAATATATTGAGGAAGCAAAGGAAGCCCGGTCTGAGACAGAGGAAGTCCGAGGGCTCTTTAACGGGCTTTTCTTTAAGTTCATTCAGGGAGAGGGCTACGCCAGCCAGACCGTCACCAAAGGACTGCTCAGCAAGGGCACCTATGAAAAGGGTGAGGACGGCTGGTATCGATTTATCTTTTACGACCGGACCTTAGCCCAGACCGCCGTCCATCTGGAGAACGAACACGCCCTGGCGGAATATACCGAGGTCCTGGAACTGCTGCTCAGTGACCCGAATGTCACTGTCAAGCCCTTAGAAAAATAAACAATGCGGAGTGCTGCGCACTCCGCATTTTTATCTTCTGTCAATACTTTTAGCATACGCCGAAGGGGTCTTACCGGTCTTTTCCTTAAAGAGCCTGGAAAAATAATGGACCGAACTGAAGCCCAACCGCTCCGCCACCTCTGTTACATTGAGGGAGGTCTTGACCAGCAGCCGCTTGGACTCCTCGATCTTCAACTTTAAAAAGTACGCAACCGGACCGCAGCCCTGCTGCTCATGGACCAGCCGCCAGAGCGCCATAGTGCTCATCCCTAAGTCATTGCCCATCTGCTCCAGGGTCAGGTTCTGATCCAGTCGTTCGCAGAGATAAAGGGTCAGCTGCTCCATCTGCCGGGACTTGAAATGCTCCCGGTTGGCTCCGCTCGGCAAAATCGTATTACGGTTGGCGTGGTAAAGCTCCAGCAGAAATAGCTCCAGCAGATTTTTCAGATTCTGCAGATCGCGGATCTCCGCCCCTTCCCGCAGGACCATGCCCTTCATGCCGGTGCGGCGGTCCACATTTTCAAAAAGGTTCAGACCCAATGTCATGATCTCGGAAAACCGCTCCCTCTGCCCGGCGGTGAGGGTCAGCACTCGATTATACAGGACCGACAGCGGGGCAGAATCGCTCTCAAAACTGATGATCCCTACCACGCCGTTTCCCGGACCGCTGGGGTCCGGATTTCCATGATACACATTGGGGGCGTAGATCACCAGTTGACCCGCCTGCAAAAGAAGAGGTGTGCCGTCGATGCTGGTCTGCTCTCTGCCTTCATCCACATAAAAGATCTCCGGAAAATCGTGGCTCTCCCCGATCGTCTTTTGCTGGCGCAGATCAAAGTAATGGACCGTAACAAGAGAACGCACGGTTATTAATTCCGTCACCTGCGTCCGTACATAGTTATTCATGCGCTCCCTCCTATCATAAAATGAAAAGAATGTGCAAATTTAAGGTAATTTTTGTATAAAGACATTTTGACATTTTTTAACTAAAATTGAATTAGATGTTTTAATTATAACAGAAAAGGAGAAAATTACAATGGAAAAAATCAGATTAGGTCTTATTGGCTGCGGCGGCATGATGAAAAACCATGCCAAGGGTATCAACGAGTGCGGCGGCGAAGTTGAGATCACTGCTGTCTGCGACATCATCAAAGAGCGGGCAGAGGATGTGGCATCTGTACTCAACAACCCCTATGTTACCACCGACTATAAGACCATGGTAGATCATGTGGACGCTGTCCTGGTTGTCCTGCCCCACGATCTGCACTATGAATGTGGTGTTTTCTTTGCCCGCAATCATAAGCACATCCTGATGGAGAAGCCCCTTTGCAACACCGAGGAAGAGTGCCTGCGCCTGATCGAGGTCTGCGAGGAGGAAAAAGTTGTACTGATGTGCGCTTATCCCGTTCGCTACTGGCCTGGTATCGTAAAACTGAAAGAATTGGTAGATAGCGGCGAATACGGCAAGGTCATCCAGATGTCCGTCTGGACCGAGCAGCTGACCAAGCCCACTGAATTGGAATGGACTGCTACCGCCCGTCTCGGCGGCGGTCAGCTCTTCAGCCACGGCTGCCACTACATCGATCTGATGCTCTGGTTCCTGGGCGAGCCTGTCTCCGGTGCTCACTTTGGTACCCGGGTCGGTACTCCTTGGCTGATGCGTGAAGGTACCAGCGCTGCTGTTATTAAGTTTGCCAGCGGTGCTTTGGGTTACCATGGCGCTACCTGGGGTGCACGTGGCTCCCGCCTCTGCTATGACTTCCAGGTTCAGACCGAAAAGGGTCTTCTGGACTATAACCGTAACGCCGGCGAGATCCGTCTGTACGACAAGCACGCCGAGCATCGCCCCGATGAGGAGCGTAACGAGCAGTGCGAGACCGTCCTCTGGTCTGTGGACATGGATGCCAATCCCAAGTCCAAGAATACTCAGTTTGAGATTCTGCACTTTGTTGACTGCATCAAGACCGGCAAGAAGCCCCTCACCGATGCCCGCGGTTCTCTCCAGAGCCTCCGGGTTATCTGGAAACTCTATGAAGCGGAAAAGAACGGCACTGTTGCCGATCTGCGCGGCTTAGGTCTGGGCGAATAACACCAATAAAAAATCCACCCCATTGAGGCACACTTCCTTACGAAGTGTGCCTCAGTTATATTCGTGCCAAAGCACGAGCGATATAACAAAAGTTGCGATATGCGGTAAACCCGCACGATATACGGCTTTCGCCGTGCGAAAAAGCACGAATATAATATCGCAAAAGCCAAAGGCTTTTATATCGCTTTTGACTCTTGGCAAAAATATCGCTGCAAACGATCGTTTGCAATACCCGTTATTCCCACTGAAAAAGGCAGCCGTTTATTTCGGCAAGTCACAGTCTTTCTCAAAGAGTCATTTTCTATTATACAAAAGACAAAGGAGGCACACTTCGCAAGGAAGTGTGCCTCAATTATATTCGTGGCAAAGCACGAGCGATATAACAAAAGTTGCGATATGCGGTAAACCCGCACGATATACGGCTTCGCCGTGCGAAAAAGCACGAATATAATATCGCAAAAGCCAAAGGCTTTTATATCGCTTTTGCCTCTTGGCAAAAATATCGCTGCAAACGATCGTTTGCAATATCGCTTAAACCTACCGAAAAAACCATTTTTGCGGCAAGTCACAGCCTTTCTCAAAGTATGACCCATTATGACACTTTCAAGCTCTGAAAGTGTCATTTTCTGTTTTAACAGAAAAAGGAGACAACTTCTTTACGAAGTGTCTCCCTTTGGGTGGATTTTTTTAATTTCTTAATGAGTGAATGGGCGCCGGGATCCGTCCTCCCCGGGAGATGAACTTCTCGCTGCTCTCCCGATGGACCGGCATGACAGGCGCCGCTCCCAGCAGTCCGCCAAAGGAAACGCTTTCTCCCACCCCTTTTCCGATGGCGGGAATGATGCGGACAGCGGTGGTCTTATTATTGACGACGCCGATACTGATCTCATCTGCAATGATGGCAGAGATGGTGGAGGCAGGGGTATCACCGGGAATGGCAATCATATCCAATCCCACCGAGCAGACAGCGGTCATGGCTTCCAGCTTGTCCAGCGTCAGAACACCCTCGGTGGCGGCTCGGATCATGCCCGCGTCCTCAGAGACAGGGATAAAAGCGCCGCTTAAGCCCCCCACATGGGAGGACGCCATGGTGCCGCCCTTTTTCACTGCGTCATTGAG
>JAZREO010000092.1:0-1352 GCA_045660845.1 Eubacteriales bacterium | reverse complement strand
TGCGTGGCGCTTTTGAGCGGAGAAAGAGCTGGGGAACGATTTTTTGAGTAAAATGGATTATAAGCATTGTGAAATATGCCCCCGTCTGTGCGGCGTGGACCGTTATCATTGCCTTGGGCGCTGCCGGGTGGGTGCGGAGGTCAAAGTTGCCCGCGCCGCCCTTCATTTTTGGGAGGAGCCGCCTATCTCAGGGGAAAACGGCTCCGGGACGGTGTTTTTCGTCGGCTGCAATCTGGGCTGCGTCTACTGTCAGAACCGGCAGATCAGCCGCCGCAGCGTGGGTAAAACGATCACTGCCGAGGAACTGGCACTAATTTTTGCCAACTTAGAGGGTCAGGGTGCCCATAATATCAACCTGGTCACTCCTACCCACTATGCGCCATCTGTTGTTGATGCAGTGCAATGCTATCGCAAGGCGGGCGGCAGTCTGCCCATCGTCTATAATACCGGTGGCTATGAGCGGGAGGAAACCATCCGCGCCCTCTGCGGAACGGTGGACATCTACCTGACGGATTTGAAATACGCTGAAAGTACTTCCGCCGCCCAATACAGCGCCGCAGCCGATTATCCTGCCGTTGCCCGCCGGGCGCTGGCGGAGATGGTGCGTTCAGTGGGGGCGCCGGTCTTTGATGAAGATGGTATGCTGCGTCGGGGCGTTATCGTCCGGCTGCTGGTGCTGCCTTCTATCGAGCATGAGACGATGATGAATTTGAAATATCTTCGTGAGACCTTTGGGGATGAAGTCATCGTCAGCCTGATGAACCAGTATACTCCGGTAGGTGAGGACCTGCCGGCGGAGTTGCAGCAGCCGCTGCCAGCCGCCGCCTATCAGACGGTGGTAGACTATGCCCGGTCGCTGGGCTTTAAAACTGTTTATATTCAAGAGGGGGAAACGGCAAAGGAAAGCTTTATCCCTCCCTTTTGCGAGGATGAAAAATGATCTTATTATGCTTGGGAGATGTTGTCTCCGCCGTTGGCATGGATGCGGTCCGCAGAACCCTGCCGGCATTGAAAAGAAAATACCGTCCCGACTGCATTATCATCAATGGGGAAAACAGCGCCATCGGCAACGGCATTGACCGTACCTCTGCCGAGGAGTTGTTTGCTATGGGTGCGGATGTGGTCACCGGGGGCAACCATTCCTTCCAACGGAAAGGTGCTGAAGAATTGCATGAGGAGATGCCCTGCCTGCTCCGACCTGCCAACTGGTCGGGAGACCCCTTCGGGCGAGGCGACTGCCGGGTGGATATGGGGGCGTATGACCTGCGGGTCATCTCCTTGCAGGGGACGCTTTTTATGAATAAGTGCGAGAATCCCTTTTTGGTGCTGGAGTCGCTTTTGAAGGAAGGTAC
>JAZREO010000091.1:0-4772 GCA_045660845.1 Eubacteriales bacterium | reverse complement strand
TGGTTGCGTCCGGTGGAGGGGTCAATATGAAAATATTTTTGTATATCTTTGTAATGGCGGCGGTCACCTATCTCATCCGCGTGCTGCCTCTGATCATTTTTAAGAAAAAGGTCAAGGGTCGGTTTATTCGTTCTTTTTTGTATTATATTCCCTATGCGGTGCTGGCGGCCATGACCTTTCCCGCCATCCTCAGTTCTACCGCCTCTCCACTCTCTGCGGGGGTGGGACTGGGGGTCGCACTGATCGTATCGTTCCTGGAATGGGGGCTGCTGCCCACGGCGCTGCTCTCCTGCCTGGGGGTATATCTCTGTGAGTTATTTTGTTGAC
Organism: Eubacteriales bacterium; assembly: GCA_045660845.1. Classification (GTDB taxonomy): domain Bacteria; phylum Bacillota; class Clostridia; order Oscillospirales; family QAKW01; genus QAKW01. The sequence goes on along the minus strand of JAZREO010000091.1, from coordinate 4,445 downwards.
AAATCAGGAAATTCCGCTAAAATAAAAGTAGAACTATTCAACAGGAGGAATGAGTGATGCCTTTTTGCACAAGATGCGGAAAAGAAGTAAACGACGAGACCCGCTTCTGTCCTTACTGCGGGCAGGAAAGAGCGGAGGCCCCTAAGGTAGAGGTAGTAGCAGACCCTCAGGACGCTGCAAACAATAGAGTTTTTGGAATCCTGGCATATATCGGGCTCCTGGTTTTAGTCCCCATCCTTGCCGCTCCTAAAGATTCCGCTTTTTCCCGTTTTCATGCCAATCAAGGGCTGGTACTTTGGATTACCAGCATTATTCTCAGCGTAGCCGGCTCGGTATTGAGTGTTGTGGAGGAAGTGTTTTGGATTTTTGATCTGGCGTCCGGTCTGATCAGTGGCGCCGCCGGAATCTTTACGTTGGTTTTGACGATCATGGGAATTGTGAACGCCGCCAAGGGAGAGATGAAGGAACTGCCTGTTATCGGTAAATTCAGAATTTTAAAGTAAAATTAAAAACTGCGAGGTAAAAACCTCGCAGTTTTTTAATTAGGCTTTATATCAGTTGAGGAAAAAGACGCCCACAGCAAGATAGGTGGCAAAGAGTAGCCAGAGGAGATAGGGTACCATAAGCCAGCCGGCTGCCTTGCTGATGCGAGAAAAGTGCCGCTGGGTAATAAAGACCAGAATGTCCAGCACCAGAATGATTACCACCGCAAACCAAAGCGCCTGAAACCGAAAAAAGACAATACTCCAAGAAAAGTTGACGGCCAGCTGGATGCCGTAATAGATCAACGCTTGCTCCCTGGCATGGTCATTTCCGCGGTTGAGGTAGATCAGTCCGGCGGCGATCCCCATGAGAGCGTAGAGGATACCCCACGCCACCGGAAAGACCCAGCCTGGCGGTGCCAGCGGCGGCTGATTTAAGGATTGATAAACTTCCCGGCTATCGCCTGCCAGAAATCCCGAGAGCAACCCTACGCCTTCGGCGATGGCAATGCTGAGCAAGATGGTCAGGATCGGTCTTCTTCTCATAAAGAACACTCCTTTTTTAGAGTTTTCTTTAATATATGTAAAAAACTGCCGCCCTATGCGGGCGGCAGTTGGATTTCGTTACTTCTTTTCGGTATCAAAGGCAGGGTTGATGCGGTAGTAATTGGTGCTGTCCAGGTGGCGACGGACCTGCCCTAAGGCTTCTCCGAAGCGTTGGAAGTGGTTGATCTCCCGCTGGCGCAGGAACTTGATAGGATCTCGCACATCCGGATCGCGGATCAGGCGGAGCAGGTTATCGTAGGTGGTGCGTGCTTTCTGCTCAGCGCCCATATCCTCAAAGAGGTCGGTGATGGGGTCACCCTTGGATTGGATGGTGGTGGCGCTCCAGGGTTCGCCGCTGGCGGCTTGGGGCCAGAGTCCCGCTGTGTGGTCCACATAGTAGTCGGCAAAGCCCTGGTTCTGGATCTCCTCGGCGGAGAGACCTTTCAAAAGCTGCCGGACGATGGTGGAAACGATCTCCATGTGGGCAAGTTCCTCTGTGCCGATGTCTGTGAGGGTCGCGGCGACTTCGGGGTAGGGCATGGCGTACCGCTGGGAGAGGTAGCGCTGGGAGGCTCCCAGTTCTCCATCGGGACCGCCGAACTGCTAATGGTTATAATCTCCTTTGATGATTAAATTATAGCAAATTCGACAAGATTTGTCAATGGGTTTTGGAAATATATTGACAAATTTTCAAAAATATAATAAAATATATTATTTATGCTATTTGAAATAGATAATGAGGGAGCCGTCTGGCTTATGGAAGATTACGCGGGAGATTAGATTTTTGATAGCGATATTTTTTGCATCGATTGTGATCTCATCGTCTTGCAGGGTGTGGATTAGTTGCATGGTGCGGTTGCGGTAGTCTGCCTTACTGGCGGCAGTGCGCTCCTCGGGGGTAAGGGTGTTGGAGGGCTTAGCGGATTCTGTTTCCAGGGCTTTGATGCGATCCTGGATCTCCTTTTTATTCTGGGCGTATTCCTCCATGGTGTCGATGCCCGCCTGAAAGGCTTCAACGCAGCGCTTGAGCTTGCGCTGTTCGGCGGCGATCAGCTTGGCGAAGTCGGGGAGTGGTTGTGCGAGGCTCGTTTGCAGAGGGAGATCTGGATCATTTTCAAAGTGGAAGTTGACGCAACATTCCTTCAGACCTTCCAAAAAAGAATGGAATAGTTTACGCTGGCTGATAAAGTGGCTAACAGTGCAACCACGCATATGATTATAATTATTGCATTGAACGGATGGATCTTTGGCGGAGGCAAAGACCAGGGAGCCGCCGCAGTCGCATTTAGCGATGCCCTTCAGCAGCCAAGGCTTGCCGGTTCCGGGGCGGTCTGTTTTGCCGTACATGGTCTTAACCTTATCCAGCCGATCCTGCACCCTGTAGAATAATTCATCGCTGACGGTGCGCGGGGCTTTGGCATCGAAAAACTGGATGTTCGGATCGTTGTATTTCCGTTTGGAGCAGGGATTGCCCTCGGTGCTCCAGCGCAGTTTGCAGATATAGATCGGATTACGGAGGATATATTCGATAAAACGGTTATCAGGATAATTGCCGCGCGGTGTCCGAACGCCGGCTGCACCCAATCGCATGGCAATAGAGCGAATGCTTTCCCCGCGGTCATATGACTCGAACATATCGACAACGTGAGTATTATCGGCATTTTTGACATATTCATTATCTTGGATATCCAAGCCGAATACTCGGCACATGGCTTCGCCACGGCTGGCTTTTTCCATCATGCCACGTTTGACCTCGGTAGAGAGGTTAATGAGGTAATATTCATCCTGCCATTCGATGATTCGCTCGATCAAAGATCCGAAAGCCCCCTCTATCAACGGTTCGGAAACGCTGACGACTTCTACACCGTTTTTGCGCAGGAGGTTTTTATAGACGATACTTTCCTCCTGGTTTCGGGCAAAGCGGGAGTATTTCCAGACATAGATCCGCTCAAATGGCGGCTCCTTCTGCTTTGCCATGGCGATCATGCGGTTAAAGTCTGGGCGATGCGCAGCATCTTTTCCGCTGATGCCTTCATCGGAGAACATATATTCCTCTGGAATGATACCACCGTCCTTCTTTGCCTGCTCCCGGAGAAGCTTTTTTTGGCTTTCGGGGGAATATTCGGTTTGATCTTCAGTTGAGACTCTGATATAGCCGGCAAAGATTTTCATTGTTCATACCTCCTTGAGATAAAAGTACCCCTACGGTTTTATTCCGTAGGGGCTTTTATTATTGCTCGATGTCAATATATTTAGCTTCTACGGCGGGGATGGTTATTTTGCTTCCTAATACACTTGTATATGAAGTGGTCCCGGTGCATTCGCCGTAAAATGTTACAATATCCTCTTCAAGAATATTTGCAGAACCTTCAGGGATTTTGTATTCAACCCAAACCGGATCATCCCAATATCCATATTTGTCTTCGGTTACTTCGATACGATAGGTCGTCTTGGAACTGAGAAAACCTTCCGATACTTGGATTACTTTCCCCTTGAATTTGACGTTCTTTCCTTTATAGTTATCGGGATAACGAGCTATATCGTCATAAGCAACGGTTTCGCAGGAAGCGATGTATTCGGTTTTGCTTTGAGCGGGTGTTTTTTCTGGAGCCTTTTCTGTGTTCTCATTTTCGCTGTTTTCGTTATTGTCAGTTTGGTTTACGGTTTGATCCGGAGTATCAACTTGGTTTTCATCTTCGACATCAGTAGTTGAAAGACCAACGGTGAGAACAAAAAGGATCATGATCGTCCAGAACCACCAACGCTTATAGATCGGCTTTTTTACTTTTTTCTTTTTGGTTTCACACCCGTTGGGGCAGGTGGTTCCTTCAAATTCAATACTACATTTTTCGCACTTCATGTTTAAAATCCTCCTATAAATAAAAAAGTGTGTGCAACCGAAGCTGCACACACGAAAAATGCAATCTCCGGTTTGCTACCACACATAACCGATTCACACAACCTGAGGAAACATCCATTTGGAGAATGCGAAATTAGAGAAAGCATTTTTTCCAATTAAAAATGTTTCCTCAACAGTTGCTTTTTATTCGGTAATGTGTGGTAATTTTAGTTTATCACGAAAGAAGAATTTTGTAAACAAAAAATTTTCATATCGCCGCTGCTAACGCAGGGCTTTTTTATTTTACACAAAGGTTTGCCTCGGCTTCAATGGTTCCGATGGGCATGTCGATATAAAAGTGATCGTCAGGTGTTTATATTTAACAATTTGTCTATGGCTGCTTGCATTTGTGGATGGTTTCTATACGCGAGCATTAACTGAATTTCTTTTTCAGAAAACATGGGAACCGGGATCAGCAGATCAAAACATCTGATATTCTCAGCATTACAGTCATTTCTACACAAGTATGAACTGTCTGTCACAGCCTGGATCTTATCACATATCATCTCAGCGAAAAC
>JAZREO010000090.1:0-7915 GCA_045660845.1 Eubacteriales bacterium | reverse complement strand
ATCCCTGCTGCTGCCATCGTCGCCATTACCGCAATTTCCTTTGGATTGATGATCTTGGTGGTATGGTATAAGCGGGTCTTTTTTGGACTCCTGGGCGGGTTTGCAGGGCTCTCCCTCCTTGCCCATAAGGTAACCTTCCCGATGTATGCCGGGCTTTGGCGGGCGCTGGAGGTCTGCTATAACTACACCATTTATCTGCTGGCGTCTCAGCCAAACTATACCAGTTATGTGAATTATATGACTATGGACCTGGACAACATCCTGGAGAACCCCATGGTCTTGACGCGCTATTTCTATACTGCGGTGATTCTCCTTTCTCTGATCGCGTCGCTCTTTTTTGCGCTGGCGCTCTTTCGGCGGATCCCCATTATGATGGCGTTCATTGTTTCGGCGGTGGCGCTGGTTCCCCTCTTTTTCTATGGGATCGTGCCTCACTATTTTGCCTTTAGCGTCTTTCTTTCTGCGTTGATCGGTTGCTATGGACAGAGTATTGTCCAGCAGATGAGCCGTCGGCGCAATGCCAGGGGCGGGCGCAAGAGCTCCCGTAAAAAAGCACATAAGACACCGACTGCCGGAGAACGGTTGGAATTTGCCGCAAATCACGGCAGCTTTGGAATGGTGGTTACCGCAGTCATGCTCGCCATCACTGTCGGTACTGCAACGCTGATCTACACCCGTCCTATCCTGCAGGTGGATCAGGTGCGGGAAAAACTGGATACCTTTTCGGAAGATATCCTGAATGTGGTGTTTCAGAAAACCTATGAAAAGCAGCTGAATGTGGCGGGCTATCTGGATGAGGACGAGACCCTCTCACTGCAGGTACCCTCCTGGCGGCGGCTGAAGGTGCTGACGGTGACCAGCCAGACCGGAACCCCGGTCTATCTCCGCTACCGAACCACGGTGAACCTTACTGAGGACGGCTGGACGGTGGGGGACGATCAATTTTCCGAGGATCTGGATGCCCAGGTCTATTACGATTTCTGCGAGTATAATCAGTATTATAATTATCTGGCTTTGACTGCTCCCAGCGGCGATCCGCTGAAGGCGGGGCTGGACATCATCCAAAGCGAAGAAGAAGGCTACATCAACGACCAGATCACAGTCTATCCAAAATATAAGGTGAGCGATCTGCTGGCGCTGCCCGGTGGTGCTACCACCACCATGCCTATCGGAGATTACGAGGCGCTGGAGCGGGAGGATGATACCATCCTCATCGCCAACGATAACCCCAAGGATCGGTCCTATATGTTCCGGGTCAACTCGCCGGTGCTGTCCAGCAATGTCTTTTTGACCAATTTTGATCATGCACTGCAAAGCTATCTTGATATCCGAGAGCAGCACGGGGAAAACCACCCCTACATGAGCCGTGAGATGGAATACAGCAGGTTTGTCTACCGTCATTATCTGGAACTGCCTACAGAATTGAAGAACTCGGTGGGCGGTCTTGCCAGGGAGATTGTTTCTCCTTATTCCACCAAGCTGCAGCAGGTGCAGGCGATTGAGCGATATCATCGGAATAATTATACCTATTCTGCTCAAAAGTATCGACTGAAGCGGGAGGATGGCACCGCTGCCAACGCTTATGATCACATCCTCTACTTCCTCTTCCAGAACGAGCGGAAGGACGGCTATTGCACCCTCTTTGCCTCTTCCATGGTATCCATGCTGCGGAGCATCGGCTATCCCGCCCGGGTAGCCACCGGCTATTATGCCACACCTTATTATCAGGACGTGGATCAGTATGCCGCCGAGATCATGGACTATAACTACCATGCCTGGGTCGAGGTATATTTCGACGGCATGGGCTGGGTCGCCTTTGAGCCTACCCCCGGCTATGGTGTGGATCGCAACTATTACCTGCTGGAGACCGTTGATGCCGGCAATCAGCCGGATGAGCCGACCAACGAGATCGTCTATAACGGGATCCAGGAATATTATGAGTATCCCAAGCAGTTGCCCGATCCCACTCAACCAAAACAAGAGGATCCCCTGGAAGATCTGCTCAACAATCGGATGGATCTGGGGTCCTGGGCGGTGCTGATCCTGTTTATCGTGCGGATCGCCTTGATCCTGCTGCTATTACTGGGGACCTGGCTGCTGACAGAGGTTCTCCACCGGCGTGCTCTCAAGCGGATGTACCGCTGCTCTCCTGCCAAGGGGGTCCGCAGGGGCTATTACCTGATTCTCAGGCTGATGCAGATGCGGGGCTTCAAGTTCTTCGAAGGGGAATTGCTGGAGGATTTCGCCCGCCGCTCTGACAATCTGCAGCTGGCGCCGGTCAAACTTTCGCCTATTGTACCCATCCTGCAAAAAGCCCTTTATTCCGAGGTGCCGGTCAGTTCTGAGGAGCTGGAGGCGGTGGCGGAGTATGTCAAGGCGCTGGATAAGATCGCCTTCCGCCGTGCCAATATCCTCAAGAAGTTCTGGTTTAAATGGACGCTGCAGCACAAGCCGAAGCATAAAAATATGATCTGGAGCTTTAAATGAGAAGTTTTACTGTGACAGCCAACGACGCAGATCAGCGTCTAGATAAATTTGTGTTGAAGGTGGCAGGCAACCTGAGCCCCTCGCTGATGTATAAATACCTGCGTAAAAAAGCGATCAAGGTCAACGGCAAGCGGGCGGAGGGCAATACCCGCCTGCGGACGGGGGATCTGGTGGAACTTTATATCAATGACGAATTCTTCACCGAGAAGAATTCGGATTTCCGCTCCATCGGCTACCGTCCTAAGCTCTCTATCGTCTATGAGGATGAGAACCTGATGCTGCTGGATAAAAAGCCGGGTGTGCCCGTCCACGCAGATACCCACGGCAGCCGGGATACCCTCATCAATCATGTACTGCTTTATCTTTATGAAAAAGGGGAGTATGACCCGGAGAAGGAGCTCTCCTTTACCCCCGCCCTCTGCAACCGGCTGGATCAGAACACCGGCGGGATCGTCATCGTTGCGAAAAACGCTGCCGCCGGGCGGGCGCTCTATGAGATCGTCAAGGACCGGCAGGTGGAAAAGCGGTATCTGACCCTGGCCCTTGGTATCTTTGCAAAGAAACAAGCGACCTTAAAGGCTTATCTCAAAAAGGATGCCAAGGAAAACCTGGTGCGGATCCTTCCCCAGCCCCGGGAGGGCTATAAGGAGATCATCACCCGCTACCAGGTGCTGCGGGAGGGGAGGGGACTTTCTCTCTTAGAGGTGGAGCTGGTGACCGGCAGGACCCACCAGATCCGCGCTCACCTTGCCTATGAGGGACATCCGGTGGCGGGAGATCTGAAATACGGCACCGCCGCCGTTAATAAGGGTCTGCCTTTCCGCCATCAGGCGCTCTATGCCTATTCGCTCCGGTTCAAACTCCCGGAGGAACACTTCCTTTCTTATCTGAATGGAAAGGAATTTAAGGTTAAAAAAGTATATTTTGAAGATTTTATATGATAAAAAACGCTTCCATTCGGAAGCGTTTTTTTAATTTTCTCACCGCCGGATTTTTTTGCCGTAAACTGAATTAGAAGATGTTGAACTGTAAATAATAGTATTACCAAATCGAAAGGACGAAAAGCGATGATCAAACGTGGTGATATTTATTATGCGGACCTTTCTCCGGTGGTGGGCAGCGAACAGGGTGGTCTTCGTCCGGTGCTGATCGTGCAGAATGATGTGGGCAATCGCTATAGCCCGACTGTTATTGCCGCTGCCATCACCAGCAAGGTGGATAAGGGACGCTTACCAACCCATATCAATATCGAAGAGACCTGCGGTCTGCAGCGAAAGTCTATGATCCTCTTAGAGCAGGTGCGTACATTGGATAAAGCCCGTCTTAAAGAAAAGATGGGGCATATCAGCGATGCGACCATGGAACAGGTGGATCGCGGACTGCAGGTCAGCTTAGGATTATAAAGAAAGATTAAATTTAGATTAAATCGAGCACCTCTTGATTGAAACTATTTTAAAGTACCGATATAATAGATAGGTAATATATGTCATTTTGGAGGTACTTATGCAGGATTATATTTTGAGTTGCTGTTCCACTGCGGACCTGACCGCTGAGCGCTTTGCTGAGCGGGATATTCAGTATATCTGTTTCCATTACGAGCTGGACGGGGTGCAGTATCCGGACGATCTGGGACAGACCATTCCATTTGATCAGTTTTATCAGAAGATGGTGGACGGTGCTGAGACCCGCACCTCTCAGGTCAATGTGGACGAATATGAAAACTATTTCCGTAAGTTCCTGGAGGCGGGCAAGGATGTACTGCATCTCTGCCTTTCCTCCGGTATTTCCGGTTCTTATAATTCCGCCCGCATCGCCGGCGAGCAGCTGCGCGCCGAATTCCCTGACCGCAAGCTGTATATCGTGGACTCCCTGGCTGCTGCCTCCGGTTACGGTCTTTTTATGGAGACCCTGGCGGATAAGCGTGCCGCCGGTGAGGATATCGATTCCGTCTATCAATGGGCGGAGAGTAATAAGCAAAAGCTCCATCACTGGTTCTTTACCACCGACCTGACCTTCTTTGTAAAAGGTGGGCGTGTTTCCAAGGTTTCCGGCTGGGTCGGTACCGTATTAAATATCTGCCCGCTGCTGAATGTCAGCCATGAGGGCAAGCTGGTTCCTCGCAAAAAGATCCGCGGTAAGAATGCAGTTATCAATGCCATTGTGGAGCAGATGGTCAACTATGCCGACGGCGGTGTTGATTATAATGATCGCTGCTATATCTGCAATTCCGCTTGCTATGAGGATGCCCGCGCTGTGGCAGACCTGGTGGAGGAGAAGTTCCCCAACCTGAAGGGTAAGGTGGAGATCTATAGCATCGGAACCACCATTGGCAGTCATACCGGTCCCGGAACCGTTGCGCTCTTTTTCTGGGGTGCAGAACGGAAAGATTGATTTTTTGAAAAGCAGAGTGAAAACTCTGCTTTTTCTATTGCCAAAACCGACATTTTCTTATATAATAAAGTGTATGTTTTTTTAGGAATGGAGAATCCTATGATTTGTAACACGATATTAGACGCAATGGGCAATACGCCCATCATCCGTCTGCAGCACATGGCAGACCCCGACGGGGCAGAGATCCTGGTGAAATTCGAAGGTCTCAACGTGGGCGGATCCATCAAGACCCGCACCGCCTTCAATATGATCCGCGACGCGGAGGAAAAGGGGCTGATCGGTCCCGATACCATTATTGTGGAGCCCACCAGCGGGAACCAGGGAATCGGTTTGGCGTTGGTCGGTGCGGTCCGGGGCTATCAAGTGAAGATCATCATGCCGGACTCTGTCAGCGAGGAGCGACGGAAGCTGGTGCGCCACTACGGTGCGGAGGTTATTTTGGTCCATGACGCCGGTAATATCGGCGCCTGCATCGAGGAATGTCTGTCGCTGGCGCTGAAGATGCGGGACGAAAACCCCAAGGTATTCGTTCCCCAGCAGTTTGAGAACCCTGCTAATCCCGCCATCCAGCGGGAGCAGACCAGCGCTGAGATCTTAGCGCAGGTAGGGAAGCCTATCCATGGCTTTTGCTCCGGCATCGGTACCGGCGGAACCATTACCGGTATTGGTGAAACACTGAAGGCAGCAAATCCCCAAATGACCATCTGGGCGGTGGAGCCGGAAAATGCGGCGATCCTCTCCGGCGGCTCCATTGGCACTCATATCCAGATGGGTATCGGCGACGGCGTTATCCCCGCCATCCTCAACCAGGAGATCTACGACGATCTCTGCATTGTTAAGGACGAAGAGGCGCTTCAGGCGTCTAAGGATCTGGCGGCCAAGGAAGGGATCATGTGTGGCATCAGCAGCGGAACCAATGTGGCGGCGGCGATGAAGCTGGCGAAAAAGTTGGGAAAAGGCAAGACGGTCGTTACCATCCTGCCCGATACCGCCGAGCGGTATTTTTCTACGCCGCTGTTTGAATAAAAAAATCAAAAAAATATTGATTTACAGCATTTTTTGCGGTAAAATACAGTGTGGTAGTTTTTAAACACTTTGTTTTTTAAAAGAAGGGAACTGAAAGTAATGGAAACAAAAGAACGCAGAGTCGGTACCGTATCCCGGGGCATCCGCTGCCCCATCATTCGTGAGGGCGACGATCTGGCTGCTATCGTTACCGATAGTGTACTCGCCGCCGCCGAGTCCGACGGCTTTGAGCTGCGGGATCGGGATGTTATCGCGCTGACCGAATCCATCGTGGCAAGAGCACAGGGAAACTACGCATCCGTGCAGGACATCGCCGCCGATGTCAAGACGAAGTTGGGTGGCGGGACTGTGGGTGTGATCTTTCCCATCCTCTCCCGGAACCGGTTTGCTATCTGTCTGCGGGGTATCGCCATGGGCGCCAAGAAGATTGTGCTGATGCTTAGCTACCCCTCTGATGAGGTGGGCAATGAGCTGGTCAGCCTGGATAAGATCGATGAGGCGGGCGTTAATCCCTATAGTGATATACTGACGCTGGAGAAATATCGTCAACTGTTCGGCGTTAATAAGCATGAGTTCACCGGCGTGGACTACGTGGAGTATTACTGTGACTTGGTCCGCTCCTGCGGGGCAGAAGTGGAGATCATCTTCGCCAATCAGGCAAAGGCGATTCTGGACTATGCCGATCATATCATCAACTGCGATATTCATACCCGCGCCCGCACCAAGCGCATCCTGCTGGCAAACGGCGCTAAGGTAGTCTGCGGTCTGGATGATATCATGAACGCCCCGATCAATGGCAGCGGCTGTAATGAGAACTACGGTCTTTTGGGCTCCAATAAGTCCACTGAGGACAAGGTCAAGCTCTTCCCCCGGGAGTGCAAGGGTCTGGTGCTGGATATCCAGGACCGCATCCTGAAAGCTACCGGCAGGCATGTGGAGGTTATGGTCTACGGCGACGGCGCCTTCAAAGATCCCAAGGGTAAGATCTGGGAACTGGCGGATCCCGTTGTTTCTCCCGCCTTTACCGACGGTCTGATCGGTACCCCCAACGAACTGAAACTGAAGTATCTTGCGGATAACGAATATAAGGATCTCTCCGGTGAAGAACTGAAAAAAGCGATCTCCGCATCCATTAAGGCGAAGGACGGCTCCAGCCTGGTCGGTAATATGGCAGCCCAGGGTACTACCCCCCGTCAGTTGACCGATCTGATCGGGTCTCTTTGCGATCTGACCAGCGGTTCCGGTGATAAGGGTACGCCGGTTGTCCTTGTCCAGGGCTATTTCGATAACTATACTAATTAAGAGCGGAGGAAGATAAAATGGATTGCAATGTTCGTCCCGAAACGATGGTTCGTATCACCACCAAAGAGCTTGCCGATGCGTTTATCGCAGAGCAGGTCCAAGCAGTTCGTGCGCAGGTGGGCGATAAAAAGGTGCTGCTGGCGCTGTCCGGTGGTGTTGATTCTTCTGTCGTGGCTGCTCTGCTGATCAAGGCGATCGGCAAGCAGTTGGTCTGCGTGCACGTCAACCACGGTCTGATGCGCAAGGGTGAAAGCGAGCAGGTCATTGAGGTATTCGGCAAGGAGTTGGATGCCAACTTGATCAATGTGGACGCCACCGACCGTTTCCTGGATCTGCTGGCAGGGGTCAGCGAGCCGGAGAAGAAACGCAAGATCATCGGCGGTGAGTTTATCAAAGTGTTCGATGAGGAGGCATCCAAGCTGGAGGGCATCTCTTTCCTGGCGCAGGGTACCATCTATCCCGATATTCTGGAGTCCGACGGCGTCAAGGCGCACCATAATGTGGGCGGTCTGCCGGAGGAGATGCAGTTTGAGTTGGTCGAGCCGGTCAAGCTGCTCTATAAGGATGAGGTTCGTGTTGTGGGTGAGGCGCTGGGTCTGCCCCATGAAATGGTCTACCGTCAGCCTTTCCCGGGCCCCGGTTTGGGCGTTCGCTGCCTGGGTGCCATCACCCGTGACCGTCTGCACGCGCTGCGTGAGGCAGATGCGAT
>JAZREO010000089.1:0-14608 GCA_045660845.1 Eubacteriales bacterium | reverse complement strand
TCTCCACTGGGGGGAGTGGTTTCTCCCTCACCGTCAACGGAGGGGGCGGGGGTGTCGCTCCCCACATAGATGGTGCAGGGCTCCACAATAGGGGTGACCCGAGTAGGGGTGGGATCAAAGAAGTCTTGCTTTACCACCTTGAGGGCGGTGCCGTGGTCACCTTCAGTCTCGGCAATAATCTTGAACTCAATGGAAAAGAGCTTCATATCTCCTTCAAGGATCTTTTGCGCCGCTGCCGAAAGGACATTGATCGCCGGCTGACCTTGGTAGGTGTAGTTGACATTCTGCAGGAACATTCCTTTAACATCCTGCTTGCTGCAGCTGACCGGCTTCATGACAGCGGGATCATAGGTGATAATGATCTGAAAAGAGGCACATTCCGGTGCGTTTTTTACCGCACCGACGACGGTGACTGTTTCTCCCACATTTCCAGAGACATCTTCCATATAAAAGGTCAGTTGCTCACTGTCGGCAAAGGTCGCCGGAGTCAAAAGGAGCAGCATCAGGATCAAGCAAATAAATCGTCTCATTGTTCAAATTCCTTTCTGGATCTCTTGCATCATTATAGCATTGATTTTATAGCACTGTCAAGAAGCAAGAACCATTTGGAAAATGAAGGAGGACTTGCCGGAAAAAAGTCGATTAGGCTGTTGACAATGTGGGGCTTTTTTGATACTATTAACTTAGATGTTCTTATTAATAGGGAGGGGCCATGAAAGCCTTAGAACAAAGAATTTTGAAGGACGGTAAGGTCCTGCCTGGCCATGTATTGAAGGTGGGCGAATTTCTCAACCATCAGATCGACGCCCCCTTTATGATGGAGATGGGGCGGGAGATTGCCGCGCTTTTCGCGGCGGACAAGCCCAATAAGATCCTGACCGTGGAAGCCTCGGGCATTGCGCTGGGCTTTGCGGTGGCAGCGGTGATGGAGCTGCCGCTGGTCTTTGCTAAAAAGTCCAAGACCAGTAATGTGGACGCGGATGTCTACTGCGCCGTGGTCCATTCCTATACGCATAATAAAGACAATCATGTCGTGGTCAGCAAGGAGATCCTCAGCAAGGAGGACCGGGTACTGATCGTGGACGATTTTCTTGCCAACGGCTGTGCGCTGAGAGGCTTGATGGAGATCGTGGAGCAGGCGGGCGGTGTCACCGTCGGCTGCGCCACCGCCATCGAAAAGGGCTTTCAGGGTGGCGGCGACGGTTTGCGCCGGGAGGGCGTTAAGGTAGAGTCCCTTGCCATTATCGACGATATGGATGGGGAGCAGCTCCAGTTTCGTATGTGAACGGCATCTGCCGCTGACATAAAAATTATTATTGGAGGGAAAACCAATGAAAAAACTTATCTCCGCACTGCTGATCGTTGCAATGCTGCTGGTTGGTGTTACCGCCTGCGGCCCTGCTAACGACACCGACGAGTTCAAGATCGGCTTCATTATGCTGCACGATGAGAACTCTACCTACGACCTGAACTTCATCAACGCTGCAAAGCAGGTTCAGGAAAAGCTCGGTCTGACCGATGAGCAGGTCATTATCGTGACCGGTATCCCCGAAGAGGGCGAGGATTGCTACAACAAGGCTTGCGAGTTGGCTGAGGATGGCTGCGATATCGTCTTTGCCGATAGCTTTGGACATGAAGACAATATGATTCGTGCTGCCAAGGATTATCCCGATGTGCAGTTCTGCCATGCCACCGGTACCAAGGCTCATACCGAGGGTGTCAAGAACTTCCACAATGCGTTTGCTTCCATCTATGAGGGTCGTTATCTGGCAGGTATCGCTGCTGGTATGAAGCTCAACGAGATGATCAAGGACGGCAAGATCACCGCTGATCAGGCGAAGATCGGTTATGTCGGCGCTATGCCCTATGCTGAAGTGAAGTCCGGAATGACCTCCTTCTTCCTGGGCGCTCGCTCCGTCTGCAAGACCGCTACTATCGATGTGAAGTACACCAATTCTTGGTATGATTATGACCTGGAGAAGGAGTATGCCGATCAGATGATCAAGGATGGCTGCGTTCTGATCAGCCAGCATGCAGACTCCATGGGTGCTCCCGATGCCTGCGAGGCTGCCGGCGTTCCCAATGTTTCCTATAACGGCTCTACTGCCGCTGCTTGCCCCAAGACCTTCCTGGTATCTTCTCGCATCAACTGGGCTCCCTACTATGAGTTCATCATCGACTGCGTGAAGAACGATAAGGAGATCCCCGCAGACTGGACCGGTACTCTGGAGACTGGCTCTGTTGAGCTTTCCGATCTGGGTACCGCTTGCGCTGAGGGCACCAAGGAAGCCATCGAGGCTGCCAAGACCAAGTTGATCAACGGCGAGCTGGAAGTTTTTGCTACCGCTACCTGGACTAAGGGCGGCGAGACTCTGTCCTCTTATATGGCAGACGTGAACTCTGACGCGAACTTCCAGGGCGATACCGAGGTCATCAAGGATGGCGCTTTCCTGGAGTCCGAGTACCGCTCCGCTCCTTACTTCGATATCGATATCGACGGTGTTACCACTAAGTAAGGAAACAAAATAATTGAGACCGACAGGCGAGGTGGAAGTTCTTCCACCTCGCCCGTTGAGGTTATTTTGCATTGAAAAGATCCTGCCAGGCAGGATCTTTTGAGTGCAAAAAGAAGGAGGCAATATGAATCAGCAAGTAACGGCGCATCCTGCCATCGAGCTTCGGGGCGTGACCAAAAGCTTTGGCAGTGTAGTGGCAAATAATAATATCAATCTCTCTGTCCAAAAAGGGGAGATCCTCTCCATTCTGGGGGAGAACGGCAGCGGAAAGACAACGCTGATGAATATGATCTCCGGCATTTATTTCCCTGATGAAGGTCAGATCTTTATCAATGGTGAGGAGGCGGTCATTTCTTCTCCAAAGGACGCTTTTGACTATAAGATCGGCATGATCCACCAGCATTTTAAGCTGGTTGATGTCTTTTCTGCGGCAGAGAATATCGTGCTGGGTCTGGAGGAAGAAGGGCGCTTTGATCTCAAGGGCGCGACTGGTCGCATCAGCGCCATTTGTCAGCAGTACGGTTTCGAGCTGGATCCCAGAAAAAAGATCTATACCATGTCTGTCTCTGAAAAGCAGACGGTGGAGATCATCAAGGTGCTGTATCGGGGTGCCGACATCCTTATCCTGGATGAGCCCACCGCAGTGTTGACCCCCCAGGAGACCCAAAAGCTCTTTGCAGTCCTTCGCCGGATGCGGGACGATGGAAAGTCTATCATTATCATCACCCATAAGATGCATGAGGTGCTCTCCCTTTCCGACCGGGTAGCGGTGCTGCGCAAGGGCGAATATGTGGGAACGGTCAAAACCGCCGAGACCAATGAGTCGGAGCTGACCGAAATGATGGTAGGCAAGAAGGTCTCCTTGAATATTGATCGCAGCGAACCAAATAACCCTCAGCCTCGGCTGGAGGTGCATCATGTAAATTGCACCAACCGGGAAGGAACGCAGGTGCTGGATGATGTCTCCTTTACCGCCTATTCCGGCGAGATCTTAGGCATTGCCGGTATCGCCGGCTCCGGTCAGCGGGAGCTTCTGGAGGTCATTGCTGGCCTGCAGAAGAGCGATAGCGGTGCTGTTCTCTATCATAACCCCAAAACCGATAATGTGGACAACCTGCAGAATAAAACCCCTCTGCAGATCCGGGAATTGGGCGTTCGCCTTTCTTTTGTTCCTGAGGACCGGCTGGGCATGGGCTTAGTCGGCAATATGGATATTATTGACAATATGATGCTCCGTAGCTATCGTAAGGGTAAGGGCGCTTTCCTGGAGCGCAAAGCCCCCAAAGACCTGGCAGAGCATATCATCGACGAGCTGGAGGTAGTCACCCCCGGCGCCACCACCCCGGTCCGCCGTCTTTCCGGCGGTAACGTGCAGAAGGTACTGGTCGGACGCGAGATCGCCGCCTCTCCCACTGTCTTGATGGCGGCATACCCGGTACGTGGTTTGGATATCAATTCTTCTTATACCATCTATAATCTGCTCAATCAGCAGAAGGAGCAGGGTGTTGCGGTCATCTTCGTCGGCGAGGACCTGGATGTGCTGCTGGAGCTTTGTGACCGAATCCTGGTCATCGGCTCCGGCAAGATTACCGGTATCGTGGACGGACGCACTGCCACCAAGGAGCAGGTGGGACTTCTCATGACGAAAACAGAAGGAGGGGATCAGGCATGAGTCAGAAAGTAAAAAAGCACCATGAACCGCTGATCCATATCTCCAAGCGGGCAAGTCTGGAGTGGTGGAAAGCCTGGTTGATCCGTGCTATTGCGATCCTGGCGGCATTGGTCATCGCCGGCGGCGTGATCATGCTGCTGACCGGGTTGAACCCTCTGCGTGTCTACGCAGAGATGTTCAATGGCAACTTCAGTTCCTCCCGCCGGATCTGGATGCTGCTACAAAAGACCGCTATTTTGCTATGCATAGCGCTGGCGGTGACCCCCGCCTTTAAGATGCGCTTCTGGAACTGCGGTGGTGAGGGTCAGACGCTCTCTGGCTGTATCGCAGCGGCAGCGTGCATGATCTATCTGGGGGACTCGATGCCAGATATCATTTTGATCCCCGTTACATTGATCGCCAGTATCTGTGCAGGCGCCCTTTGCGGGATCCTTCCGGCCATCTTCAAGGCAAAATATAACACCAATGAGACCCTCTTTACGCTGATGATGAACTATGTGGTCATCCAGCTGGTTGAGGTGCTGGAGGTACTTTGGGAGAATCCCAAAAACTCCGGTAATGTGGGCGTCATCAACCGCCAGACCGAGTCCGGATGGTTGCCGGCTCTTTTCGGTCAGCAGTATCTCTTGATCATTCTGATCGTGGCGATAGTCTGTGTCTTGGTATATATCTACCTCAAATATAGTAAGCAGGGCTATGAGGTATCGGTGGTAGGCGAGAGCCAGAATACCGCTCGTTATATTGGCATCAATGTGAAAAAGGTTATCATGCGGACGATGTTGGTCTCCGGCGCCATCTGCGGCGTGGCAGGCTTCCTCCTGGTCAGCGGTACCGGTCATACCATCGGTCCCAATACCGTAGGCGGCCAGGGCTTTACCGCTATGATGGTCTCCTGGATGGCTAAATTCAACCCCATCACGATGATTGCGACCTCTGCGCTCATTATTTTTCTGCAGCAGGGTGCAACCTCCATTGCCACATCCTTCCGGCTGGATTCCAGCTTGGCGGATATCGTTACCGGTATCATCCTCTTTTTCATCATCGGTTGTGAATTCTTTATTGAATATCAGATCAAGTTCCGTCGGAGCAGAAAGGAGCTGGAAGAATGAAGGAATTATTCGTGTTCATCTGCGGCTTCATCGCCGTTGCCATTAAGCAGGGCACGCCGCTGATCTTCGGCTCCACCGGCGAGATCCTGACAGAAAAATCCGGCAACCTCAATCTGGGGATCCCGGGCATCATGTATATGGGTGGCGTTTCTGGTGTGATCGGTGCGTTTTTTTATGAAAAAGCCATGGGGGATGCGCCCCTGAACCCGGCGTTGGGTATTCTGATCCCCTTCATCGCCGCGTTGGTCGGTGCCGGTCTCTTGGCGCTGATCTATAGCTTTTTGACGATCACTCTCCGCGCCAATCAGAATGTGACCGGTCTGGCGCTGACGACCTTTGGCGTGGGCATTGGCGACTTTTTTGGTGGCTCGCTGGCGCGTCTTTTCGGTGAGGGCGGCTCCCTCTCTATTCGTCGTACCAGTATCCTTTTCCGCTCCACCCTGCCCTTTGCGAAGGATTGGGGTCCTGTTGGCGAATTGTTCTTTTCTTATGGTTTTCTCGTTTATTTGGCGGTGCTGGTTTCGCTGATCGCCGGCTTTGTATTGAAACGAACAAAGATCGGCTTGAATTTGCGTGCAGTGGGCGAAAACCCTGCTACTGCCGATGCGGCGGGCATTGATGTTACCCGGTATAAGTATGTGGCAACCGTTGTAGGCGGTGCCATTGCCGGGCTGGGCGGTCTTTACTATATTATGGACTATGCCTTTGGCACCTGGAGCAGCGGCAGCTTCGGCGATCGTGGCTGGCTTGCTATTGCGCTGGTCATCTTCGCCCTGTGGCGTCCCAATACTGCATTGCTGGGCTCGATCCTGTTTGGTGCCCTTTATGTCCTGCCGGCATATATTCAGTATGGCGAGAACCGGATGGTGCAGTATTTTGTGATGATGTTGCCCTATGTAGTCACAATTGTAGTGCTGATTATTACCAGCATGCGTAAAAAGCGGGAGCACCAGCCGCCCGAGAGCCTGGGGCTGCCTTATTTCCGTGAGGAACGATAAAAATTCATAAAATAATACTTGAAAATGCCGTTGTTTCTGCTAAAATATTGTGTGGTCAAAAACAACGGCATTTGTCTGGAGGAAAATCATATGAATTGTGATGTATTGATCATCGGTGCTGGTCCCGCCGGTATTTTTACTGCCCTGGAGATGATCCGTAAGGAAAGTCGGCAGAAGATCGTCATCGTGGAGAAGGGACTGCCGGTGGAAAAGCGCTGCTGCCCGAAAGCAAAAACAAAGCAGTGCGTCAACTGTAAGCCCTATTGCCATATCACCACCGGTTTTTCCGGTGCCGGTGCTTTTTCTGATGGAAAGCTGTCCTTAAGCTCTGATGTGGGCGGGGACCTGCCTGACCTGATCGGGGAAGAGCTGGCGCAGGAAACCATTCACTATACCGACAGTATCTACCTGGACTTCGGTGCAGATACCCATGTGGAGGGCATCAGTAACCCGGAGGAGGTCAAGGAGATCCGTAAGCGCGCCATCCAGGCGGGCTTAAAGCTGGTGGATTGCCCCATCCGCCATCTGGGTACTGAAAAAGCCCAGGATATCTACTATGCCATTGAGCAGTATCTTTTAGAGCATGGGGTGGAGATGTTCTTTAATCGGGAGTGCACCAACCTCATTATTGAGGACGGCGTCTGCCGGGGCGGTTATATCAGCGACGGCAAGACGGTAGAGGAATTCCATGCAGCTCATACCATCGTCGCCACCGGGCGGCGGGGCGCGGAATGGCTGGAGCACCTGTGTACCGAGCATGAAATTGAGCATATGCCCGGTACGGTGGATATCGGCGTCCGGGTGGAGGTCCGTAACGAGGTCATGGAGCGTGTCAATGAGGTGCTCTATGAGTCCAAGCTGGTGGGTTATCCGCAGCCCTTTAAGAATAAGGTCCGTACCTTCTGCCAGAATCCCGGCGGCTTTGTCAGCCAGGAGAACTACGATAATGACCTGGCAGTGGTCAACGGTCACTCTTATAAGGAACTTAAGAGCAACAATACCAACCTGGCGATCTTAGTTTCTCATAACTTCAATACCCCCTTCAATCAGCCTATCGCCTATGCGCAGAAGGTGGGAGAACTTTCTAATATGCTGGCGAACGGACATATTTTAGTCCAGCGGTTCGGGGATATTCTGGACGGCAAGCGCACCTGGCAGAAAGAACTGGCGCAGTCCAACCTGAGACCCACCCTGCCGGATGCGGTGGCGGGTGATATCACCGCCGCCATTCCCTACCGCGCCATGATGAATATCATTAACTTCATCCAGGCGCTGGACCATGTGGTGCCGGGCTTTGCCTCCACCGAGACCCTGCTCTATTCTCCCGAGCTGAAATTTTATAGCAACCGGGTCACCATGGATACCGATTTCAATACCAGCGTCAAGGGGCTCCATTGCTTGGGCGATTCCAGCGGTTGGACCCGCGGCTTGATGATGGCATCGGTGATGGGCGTGCTGATGGGGCGCAAATTGGCAGAGGATAAATAAACCGTTTTTGCATATAATTTGATTTAGGAGGAGTAAACCATGAAAGAAATGACTGTTTCCGCATTATACGATCTTGGACATACCGCTGCCCGCCCTCTTTTAGAGAGCGTGGAATACCCCTGGCAGGTGCTGAGCAAGATCGGCGACTTTATTTTGGAACTGGGCGCAAGCCTGTCTGCAGAGGAATACGAGCACCCCGCCGAGACCGTCTGGATCCATAAGACCGCCAAGGTGGCGCCCACCGCCTTCATCGGTGAGCGGGTCATCATCGGCGCCGGCACCGAGGTCCGTCATTGCGCTTTCATCCGGGGCAATGCCCTCGTTGGCGAGGGGGCTGTGGTAGGCAACTCCACCGAGCTGAAGAATGTGATCTTGTTCGATGGAGTGCAGGTCCCCCATTATAATTACGTAGGAGATTCGGTGCTGGGCTATAAGTCCCATATGGGCGCCGGTTCTATCACCTCCAATGTAAAAAGCGATAAGACCCTGGTGGTCGTCAACGCCGGCAGCGAGAAGATCGAGACCGGCATGAAAAAGTTCGGTGCCATGCTGGGCGACCTGGTGGAGGTGGGCTGCGGCAGCGTCCTCAACCCCGGTACAGTGGTGGGTAGAGAAAGCAACATTTACCCCCTTTCCTCTGTCCGCGGCTTTGTTCCCGGAAAGTCTATTTATAAGAGACAAGGCGAAATTGTAGAAAAAAGATAAAAATAGCGCGTTGGTTTAAACCAACGCGCTATTCTTTTATAAATCTTCTTCGGTTAAGACCTCAATGCCATTCGCCTTCAATAATGCGGCGGTAACGCCGTCGCCGGAACGAAGGGTTTTGGTGAAGGTGCCATCATAGACAGCACCGCTGCCGCAGGAAGGGCTGCGGGCTTTGAGGATGGCTTTTCGGATCCCCAGCATTTGACAGAGCCGTAGGGCTTCCTCTGCGCCTTTGCGGTACTGGGCAGTGACATCGTTGCCCTCTGCGCTGACCACCCGTTCTCCTTGGATTTCAGAGGGAGGACGAGGGGTGGCAAGACCGCCCAGACATTCCGGGCAAAAGGGGATAAGGGTTTCGGTTTTTGCCAGTTCCAATACGTTGGGGTTTGGTTTGCTCTTGCCGTCAAATCGGCAGGCAAGCCCTAAAAGACAGCCGCTGACTAAAATTTTCATTTCGCTTTGGCGTTGGCGACCACCAGGTCTACCGCGTAGTCCAGCACCGCCTGGTCACGGACAGCGTCCTTGCCCACTTTGTTGATGTATTTTTCAGCGGAGCTGTAGCCGTACTGGGCAGCATATTGGGTGGCGCTTTCATTGATGAGTTTTTCGGTGATTTTGTAGCCCTCCGCCTTGGCAATGGCGTAGGCGGTCAGTTGGCTCTTGACGATGGAATTGCCGTAGGTTTCTGCCTGGACATTAAAGGCGTCCATGCTCGAGCCTTGAGCGGTAATGAATTCTTCCAGAGTATTAAAGCCGTTTTGGGTGGCTGCGGCTTTAAAGTAGTTTTTGTATTCCTCGATGGAATTTTTTGCCAATTTTTGGGGCAGCTTGTCTGCAAAGGTGGCGTTGGCAATTGCCATGTTCCAAAGGGTGTTCGTGTCGTCGGACTCGGCGCTCTTTTTCTTCTCGTTCTCCAGGTCGGTCTTGAGATCCGCCAGGTAGGCATCGGCGGTGGTGACCTCAGAATTGAGGGTGTTGGCAAGGCTGTCCGTCAGCTCGGAATACACTACCCGATCCACAACGGAGTTGATCTTGACCTCAAAAACGACATCCTGTCCGGCAAGCTCGGCGCTGCCATAGTTTTCGGGGAAGGTCAGGTTCAACTTAACATCGGAGCCGATCTTCTTGCCCACCAAGCCTTCTTCAAAGCCGTCGATGAACTGACCGCTGCCGATGGTCAGCTTTTGGGAGGAGGCGGTACCGCCGTCGAAAGCGACGCCGTCCTTCAAACCTTTATAGTCGATGTTGAGGGTGTCGCCAATCTGGACGGCGCCTTCGGTGATGTTGACATCTTTGTTTTGCTGGGCGTAGCCCTTATCGTTGAGAGCTTTGTTGAGAGCGACGGTCAGCTCGTAGTCGGAAACAGAAGTGTCGGTAGGGGCATAGGAAAGCCCTCGATACTCGCCCAGGGTCAGATACTTGCCGGTATCCACTTTATCAAAGGTGGCAGGACCGCCGCAGGCAGTCAGCACCAAAGCGCAGCACAGCAACAGGGTAAAAAGTGCAGTCTTTTTCATGAATTTAATTCTCCTTTTAATTCGTTTACGGCCTTTTCCAAAAGGGCGCGCACCTTTTCGGGTAGTTCCTTTTGCTCCGCTTTAGAAAGGTCTTTCGTGGGGATGGGCGGGAGCACCTGCAGGATAACTTTGCCGCCCCGCACCTTTTTGCCGTTGCCCTCGAAAAGCCTACGAGTGCCCTCAATGGCTACCGGTAGGATAGGGGCTTCTGCCTTGGTCGCCATCATAAAGGCGCCGCCCTTGAAGTCTAAAAGTTCCTCACCGTTGTTGCGGGTGCCCTCCGGGGCGATGGTTACATTGATATTGTTTTTCAAAAGCTCCGCGCCCTGCTTGATGCAGTGCATTCCTGCTCGAGGAGAGGAGCGATCAATGAAGATGCAATGACCGGCTTTCATCCAGGAACTGATCCCCGGTACCTTTTCCAACTCTTTCTTGGCGACCATGGACTGGGTGTTGGGCATATAAGCAATAAGCGGAAAGACATCCAGCAGACTCTGATGGTTATAGACCGTCAGCGTGGCTTCCTTGGGGACATTTTCCAAGCCCCGCATCTCCAGCTTCATGCCCATCACCTTGATGACCCGCCGGCTAAACCCGACGATCTTCTTTCGGCAATAAGCCTCATGCCTTACCGGATCCTTTTCCATTAATTTTGCTTTTAATAAACTGGGCAGATTGACGATCAAATAACCCGCCACATAAAGCAGCATCCCGGCAGTTCGCAGCATCATACCGCCTCCTTCCTAATTTTATTTAGTATATCATATCATGTAGTTTTAGTCAATGAACGCCCTATTAAAATATGGAAAGGACTTGTTATTTTAGGTTTTTTCTATTATAATGAAATATATTTTCTAAAAATCGAAATTTTCTTGATTTTTACTTGCTTTTTTGAAAGTAATGTGGTATTCTGTTCATATCACAAAACCATCTGTCCACCAGTGGTGGACAGAATTGGAAAATGTTCTATTACAAACGACAGGAGCGAAAGAATGGTCATTGGATTGATGGGCTTCGGGACAGTTGGTGCCGGAGTATATGAGCTGGCAAAGGAGCAGAAGGATCTGGAGATCCGGTATGTTTTGGATCTTCGGGAGATCGGCATCCCTGAGCTGACCCACCGGGCGGAGGATCTCTGGGAGGATCCGGCTGTGGATACAGTCATAGAGGTGCTGGGAGGACTGCATCCTGCTTATGAGTTTGTCACAGCGGCACTGAAGGCAGGGAAGAATGTGGTGACTGCCAATAAATATTTAGTTGCTACCTATTATGAGGAACTGCTGGCGTTGGCGAAGGAGCATGGAGCTGCTTTCCGCTGCACCGCCGCTGTGGGCGGCGGTATTGGCTGGCTGACCGCTTTGGAGCGGGTGCGCAGGCTGGAGCCGGTCCTCGGGGTAGAGGGCATCATGAACGGCACCACCAACTATATCCTTACTAACATGGCCGAAAATGGCATCTCCTTTGAGACTGCCCTTTCGGAAGCGCAGGCATTGGGCTATGCGGAAGCGGATCCTTCCGCTGATATTGACGGGAAGGATATCATGCATAAGCTGCTGCTTTCCGCCAATGTTGCCTTTGGGGTATCGCTGAAGTTGGAGGAGATTCCCGTATATGGTATCCGTCATATTACGGACGAGGATATCCGTACCTTCCAGAGCCACGGTCTGACCTGCAAGATCATGGGCACCGCCCGCCGGGAGGGAGAGCAGGTGGCAGCGTATGTGCTGCCGATGCTGCTGCCCCAGTCACTGACCGCTGCGGTCCCCACGAACTTTAATCTGATTACTTATGAAACGGAATATACCGGCAGAATGAGTTTCTATGGTCAGGGTGCCGGGCGGTATCCTACCGCCGGGAATGTGGTGCAGGACTGCCTGGATCTGGTCGCCGGGGTAGATACCTTCTATTCGGAGGAATTTGCGCCGATGCCGGTCTGCAACGATATTGCCAAGTACCGCTTCTATATCCGTACTACCAGCCTCAAGCGGGTGAAGGTGGCGGAGAAGCATTGGAGCAATGCTATTGTTACCAAGCCCATGAGCGTTACCGAAATGGCGGCGCTTTATCATGAACTGAAAACCGAGGACGAAACGATCTTCGTTGCTGCAATAAAGGAATAAGTATGCTAAAAGTATTAAAATTCGGCGGATCCTCCATGGCGGATGCGATCCAATTCAAAAAAGTAAAGGACATCGTGGAGTCAGACCCCGCCCGCCGGGTGGTGGTTGTCTCCGCGGCAGGTAAGCGGAATTCGGACGACCATAAACTGACCGACCTTCTCTATCTTTGCCACGCTCACCTAAAATACGGTGTTCCCTGCGAGCCGGTCTTTGAGATGATCAAGGGGCGGTACCTCGAGATCAAAAAAGACCTGGGACTGACGGTGAATATTGAGGACGAGCTGATGCAGATCCGGCAAAAGATGGGGGCCGGTATCAGCGAGGAGGAGCTGGTCTCCCGGGGTGAGTATCTTTCTGCTATGCTGATGGCAGATTATCTGGACTATGAATTTGTGGACGCCGCCCATTGGCTGAAATTTGCCTTCGATGGCTCCATCGATAAGGAGGCATCCTATGCGGCGCTGCAAAAGTTGGCGGAGAACCGCAGGGTAGTTATCCCCGGTTTTTACGGCATCATGCCGGATGGACGGATCAAGACCCTCACCCGCGGCGGTTCGGACATTACCGGTGCGCTGGCGGCAGCTGCCCTGGATGCGGATGTTTATGAAAACTGGACGGATGTGTCCGGTATCCTGATGGCGGACCCCCGGATCGTGGAGGATCCCCAGCCCATCGAGCGGGTGACCTATAACGAACTGAGGGAACTGAGTCATGCAGGCGCCCAGGTGCTCCATGAAGGGACGATCTATCCGGTGCGGGAGAAGAATATTCCCCTCAATATCCGTAATACCAATGAGCCGGACCACCCCGGCACCATGATCATGGAGTCCTTCGAGGAGGGACCGGATACGGAGGATCGGATCATTACCGGTATCGCCGGCAAGAAGAATTACTCCGTTGTCACCATCACCAAGAATGGGCTCACCTCCGCTGTGGGTGAGTTGCGGCGGATCCTGGAAGCGTTTGAAAATCATAATGTCCCCATCGAGTATGTTCCCAGCGGGTTGGATACGGTTTCTCTGGTGGTGGATACCGCCAAAGTCACGCCCTGCCTTTATTCTGTGTTGGGCGAGCTGCAAAAAAAGGTCAAGCCGAACCATATTAAGGTTACCGATGAGATCGCCATTGTGGCGGCAGTTGGGCGAAAGATGGCGTTCCGTCCCGGTGCTTCCGGTAAGATCTTTGAGCGTTTGGGTAAGCATGGGATCAGCATCCGCATGATCTCCCAGGGACCCGATGAAATGAATATTGTTGTCGGCGTGGATAATAAGGATTATGAGAGTGCGATCCGCGTATTATATAATAGTTTTGTTAAGTAAAGCGAGGTAAAGAACAATGAAAAATGTTGCAATTCTGGGCGCTACCGGTGCGGTAGGCCGTGAGATGTTGAAGGTTTTAGAAGAACGTAATTTTCCTGTCGGCAAGCTGAAGCTGCTGGCGAGCGAGAGAAGCGTCGGCAAGCTGATCCCCTTCAAGGGGCAGGAGATCGCCGTAGAGCTGGCAGAGGAGAGCGCCTTCGAGGGCATGGATTTGGTATTGGGCGCTGCCACAAACGAATTGGCAAAGCGGTTTGCCCCCGCCATCGTAAAAGCAGGTGCGGTGTTTGTGGATAACTCCAGCGCCTTCCGGATGGATCCGGAGGTCCCCCTCATCGTTCCCGAGGTCAATCCCGAGGACGCGAAGAATCATAAGGGGATCATCGCCAACCCCAACTGCTCCACCATCATCACCATCACTGCGGTCAATGCGCTGAATAAGCTCAGCCCCATTAAATCTATGATCGCCTCTACCTACCAGGCAGTTTCCGGCGCCGGTGCCGGCGGACCTGTGGAACTGATGGGCGAGGTGGAAGCCCTGACTAAGGGAGAAAGCTATGAAAATACAGTATTCCCCTATCAGATCGCCTATAACTTGATCCCCCAGATCGGCGGGGAGTCTACCGAGGGCTATACCTCTGAAGAGATGAAGATGCAGAACGAAGGCAGAAAGATCATGCACCTGCCGGAACTGCTGGTCAACTGCACCTGTATCCGGGTTCCTGTCGTCCGCAGTCACTCCATCTCTGTGACGGTTAAGACAGAGAAGCCCATTTCTGTGGAGGATGCACGCAAGATCATCGCTTCCGCTCCGGGCTGTAAGCTGGTGGATGATCTCGGCAATAAGGTTTATCCCATGCCGCTGGATACCACCGACCAGGATCTGGTCTATGTAGGACGTATCCGTAAGGATCTCACCGACGAGTGCGGGCTTGCGATCTGGTGCTGCGGCGACCAGGTCCGCAAGGGCGCGGCGACCAATGCCATTCAGATTGCTGAATTACTGTAAAAATAAAACCCGGGTCACCCGGGTTTTATTTTTATGTTGAATTTAAATCCTTATCGTGGTAAAATAAAAATATAAGTTTTCGGGAGGGCTGCGTGTGATCGTACTGAAGATCATAGGGATCGTCTTGGCGGTCCTTCTATTGCTGATCGCCGCACTTC
>JAZREO010000088.1:0-2032 GCA_045660845.1 Eubacteriales bacterium | reverse complement strand
CGGCTTCTTAGAGAAGTTAGCGTCGGAGGACCGGCTGATCATTACCGCAGACCACGGCTGTGACCCAGCCGACGATAGTACCGACCATACCCGGGAATATATCCCCATCTTGGTCTATGGACCTGCGCCTCGGAGCCTGGGTACCCGGGAGAGCTTCTGCGATGTCGGGCAGACGGCAGCAGAATGGTTTGGTGTAAAATTACACCGAGGAAAGGCGATGCTATGAGAAGTTTATTGAACGCCGCCCTGGCGGCAAGAGCCCATGCTTATGCCCCTTATTCCGGTTACCGGGTAGGGGCTGCGTTGCTGGCAGAGGACGGACGGGTATTTACCGGCTGTAATATGGAAAACGCCTCCTATGGTGCTACCATCTGTGCCGAGCGCGCTGCTTTTGCCGCGGCGGTCAGTGCCGGTGTGCGGAGCTTTAAGGCGATCGCGGTGGCAGGCGGCAGGGGGGAGAAAGCAGACCCCGCCGCATCTCCATGCGGGATCTGCCGTCAGGTGATGGCAGAGCTTTGCGAGGGGGATTTTAAGATCATTCTGGGAAACGAGGAGTGTGTAAAGGAATATTCCTTAACACAGCTCATACCCCTGCATTTTAAATTGGAGGATTAGACGGTGCGAGCAGTAGACCTGATCGAAAAAAAGAAGCGGGGCGAGAGCCTCTCGGAGCCGGAACTGCGTTTTCTGATAGAGGGCTTTACCAAAGGTGAGATTGCCGATTACCAGATGTCCGCCTGGTCGATGGCGGTCTGTTTCCGGGGGATGAACCATGAGGAGACCGCCGCCCTAACCATGGCAATGGCAGAGAGCGGTGACCGGGTAGATCTCACCGCCTTCGGGGAGAAGACTGTGGATAAGCATAGTACCGGCGGGGTAGGTGATAAGACCACTCTGATCGTCACCCCAATCGTTGCATCCTTGGGCGGCGTGGTCGCCAAGATGAGTGGTCGGGGCTTGGGTCATACCGGCGGGACGGTAGATAAGTTGGAGTCCATCCCCGGCTATCGTACGGAGTTATCTCCGGCGGAGTTTATGCACCAGGCAGAAAAGACAGGTTTGGTGGTAGCGGGGCAGAGCGGAAATTTAGCCCCCGCCGATAAAAGGCTTTACGCTCTGCGGGATGTGACGGCTACGGTGGATTCTATCCCTCTGATCGCCTCCAGTATCATGAGCAAAAAGTTGGCAGCGGGCGCGAATTCTATCGTGTTGGATGTCAAGTGCGGCAGCGGTGCCTTTATGAAGACTCCGGAGGAAGCAGCGGCGCTCGCCAAGGAAATGGTGGAGATCGGCACCGCCTGCGGACGGAATGTGGCGGCGCTGATCACCAATATGGATCTGCCGCTGGGCTGTGCTGTGGGCAACGCTTTGGAGGTGGAAGAAGCCTTGGCGGTGCTGCAGGGCGAAGGACCCGCCGACCTTCGGGAGGTCTGCTTGGCGCTGGCGGCGGAGATGCTGACCCTTTGCAACGGCTGGTCTCGGGAGGAAGCCATGGAGCAGGCAGAGGACGCCCTGCTTTCAGGTAAGGCGCTGGCAAAAATGAAGGAATGGATCGCCGCCCAGGGCGGGGATCTGGATGCCTTTCTCGCCGGGCGCAAGGCGCACCAACCGGCAAAGTATATCGTTACCGCCCCGGCGGAGGGTTATATTCAAAAAATGGATACAGAACGAATCGGACTGGCAGCCATGCTGCTGGGCGCCGGGCGGGCGAGTAAAGAGGATTCCATTGATTTCGATGCAGGTCTGAAAATCCTGAAAAAGACCGGTGAGTCAGTTAAGATGGGGGAACCCATCGCGGTCCTGTGTGCCGGTAGCTGGCGAGATTTCAGCCCGGCGGAGCAATGCTATCTGGAGGCTTTGACCTGGAGTGAGACCAAGCCGGAAAAGCAGTCGCTCATCTATCGGCGGATCGGAGGAAAAGAATGAATATCCTTTGCTGCCCGGTCTGCGGTGCACCGCTGACCCGGGAGGAAAAACGCTATCTCTGCAAGGGTGGTCATTCTTATGATCGGGCGAAGCAGGGGTATGTCAA
>JAZREO010000087.1:0-13108 GCA_045660845.1 Eubacteriales bacterium | reverse complement strand
TTGATGCCGGTGATCCCGGCGGAGACCAGGGTCCCGGTCTCTACAGGCATGGTGAGACCTGTATCCACATCGGAGATGGAGTGTCCCAGCCCGGCTACCGTTTGGGTCTCCGGGTCATAATAGGTCAGTGTCCCCAGTCCGGCGGTGCTGTCCCGCACCCAGAGCCCAATGGAGTAGCCGTCCTCCGTTTCCATGGGCGTTACCCAGAGGGTCTGCTCCCGCTGATTGCGCAGGATCCGTACCCGCTGCTTTTGGCCCTCGCTTTTTTGAACCTGGGCTGCCAGTTCATCGTTGGAGCGGACTTCTATATTGTTATAGGAAAGAATGATATCGCCTACCTGGATGCCAGCTTCCACTCCGGGGCTGCCTTCCTCGGTGTCCACTACGATAACGCCTTTTGTGAAGAGCTTGACCCCGAAGGGGGTGCCCAAAACCACCAGTTGCTTTTGGGTGATGCGGTGGATGGTGGCATTTTTGATGGGCAAAAGACCAAAAAGTTTGATTTTTGCGGTATAGCTGTTTTCGTTGGTCTGGTTAAGCGTCTTTGCGTCGGCATCTAAGGAATAGAGGACACTGTCCGCCGGCTCCTCGCCGGGGTAACAGTTATAAACGGTCGGAATTCGGGAAACATAAACACCAAACAGCGTTAGTAATAACGCTGTCAGTACCGAAAAACTGATCCAAATTTTTGCTTTTTTCATCGTTAAAACAACCTTTCAACGGTTATTTTTCAACAAAAAAAGCGAAAAAAACGAAGTATAAAAAGGAAAAAACGGTTGTTAAAAACAACCGTTTTTGGAATATTTATCTAAAAAGAACGCCGGCGTAGCCGAGGATGTGTTTCCCATCCAGATAGCGGGCTTTAATGCCCCGCTCCAGGCGGGTGTTCTCCGGCAGATCTTCCAGTTCCCCATGAAATCCGGTGAAAACAAAGCTGAATACCTCTTTGCCCCCGCTCTTGCCGGGATATTTGGTGAAGCTATTCATGAATTTTGCGATCTTGGATTCTTTTCCCAAAATTTCCTCTAATTGAGGATCTAAAAGCCAGGACTTGCAGTAATAGCATTTGGGTTTGAAATCCGGAAAAAATTCATCTACAAATGCCAGCCCTTTGCGGTAGCTTTCTTCCACCGCTTCAGGAGAAAGATCGGTGGCTTTGGGGATATGTACGCTGATGACATTGTCGCCGGGCTGCAGGACGCATTCCCACTGGGCTTTGGGGTAAGTATGGGCTTGATTGACCACTAAATTATTGATGGCAGGATAGCCGATATAGGCGTCCTCCGTCTCAGTAAAGGGAGTCTCGAAGGAGCCTTCCTCGTCCTCAAAGCCCGCGGAGCCCAGCAGCATGCCGGAGCGATGGTAGCGGACTCCGTTCATGACGGGGATCAGTTCACCGGAAACGCGGTTCTTAAGGATATAGACTGCCTCATGGGGTTTGATGAGGGTCCTGAGTTCATAGTTAAAGGATCCAAACCGGAAAAGGGAACCGTCCAGGTAAAGGGCCTGCCAGGCATAATAGTCCCGATTATAGCCCGGTCTGCCGGTGCGCGCCATGGTGGCGTCGATACAGTCGCCAAAGGTCCGGATCACCTGCCGTACTTCTTCCTCCGGGAAACCCATTTTGCGGTAAAGTTCCGCCGTCTGGGGGATGAGGGGAAGGAGAACCAGCAGGGGGAGCATATCGGCGCCGACGGTTTCATCGGAATCGGGGGTGGGGATCTCCCGGGCATTGTTGACCGCCCCGGTCTTGATGGCAGAAACAGTTGTTTCGCCCCAAGCACGACGGATGGGATCGTCGGCGATTGCTTTTGCACCCGCCATCACTGCATCGTAGTGTTTGCCGAAAAGACCGTAGTCCTTTTCCAGTTTTTCAATAAAGGCGATATCGCAGATGTCGATCCTCTCGTTGCTGAGATTTTCATAGACGGCATCCATCGCCTCTGGATAGGTTTCAATGCCTAAAGCGGCGGCAATTTCTTGAAATTTCATAGTGTTTTCCTTCCTTAATACTTCATGTCAACGATAGAATTTGCCAAAGAACAGCGCTCTAAAGCAAACTGCGCCAGCAGCGTGGCGGTCTCTTCCTCAGTGAGGGCGGCGGTGGCTTTCGTACTCGTTAGGGTGACGGTCACCTCGTCCCGCCCGCCGAAAAGGAAATAGAGGTGATCCTCTTTGCTTCCGGTGAGGATCTCTTCTTCTGCCAGCGCATTTTTCTGCAGGTTCAGATCCCGGAGGGTCTTGGGGACCTTGGCATCTACCTCAATATCAATAATATAATCAATTCCGTCTTTTGTAAAGAGGTAGGAGTAAGAGTATTTTCCATTTTCGGTGTTGAGATGGAGGTGGCGGAACCGGGCGCCGTTCGGCAGCAGCTTGGGAACAATGATCAGTTCCCGGGCATTATAGTAGTTTTTTCCGTAACCCCCGGTCTCCTTTTTGGCAAGGGCATTGAGGAACTCCCGGATGGAGAGGTAGGTTTCGGTGTTGCCGTCGTCGAGGATTTCCGGACCGTAGGGGTCGGCGGGAGAAGTGGTGGTTCCGGCGGACACGCTATCGTCGCTGACTGATTCATCCTCCACAGGAAGTTCGGCACTGTTATTCTCGTCATTCCCCTCTGATTGGTCATCCTCCGGCTGGGAACCGGTACCATATTGATGCTCTTCGCTTTTATTTTCCTCGATGGAGCTATCGGCTTCAGCATCGCCGGGGGTCTCGTCTTCCGGCTGCTGATCATAATTGGGTTTATCCCCCGGCTTCTCGGTTTCCGGGTCGGCACTGTCTGCCATACTGTCGGAAAATGCCTGGTCAAAATCGCCCATCAGATCCTCATATTCCGTGCTGCGGGTCATCCAGACTCCCACGATGATCAGCGCTGCCAAGGCGGCAACTGCCGTCCCGGCGATGGGGAGGACCAGAGCCGGGCGCCAGCGCAGGGTCTTTTTCGGCTCGGTGGCGTGGTGATCCCGGGCTTCCTTCATCAGTGCCAGAGTCTCGTCGTTGAGCGCATCGGAGGGGGCGGTCTTTTGATAATGCTTGCGGTATTGCTCCTCAAACATCGGCAAACCCTCCTTCCATAAAATCTTTCAGTCGTTTTCGGGCTCGCTTGAGACCGCTGCGGACGGTGGAGGGGTTCATGCCCAGTAGGTGGGCGATCTCCTCTGTCCGGTATCCTTCGTAGTAGTATAAGTGGATCAGGACACGGTACTTTTCCGGCAGCGTCTCCAAGGCAAGGGCGAGGGCGATATTTTCCTCCGGTTCAGCAGGGAGCTGGTCCCGGTCTTCCAACGCCAGATCCCGCCGTTGATGCTTTTTCAGCCGGTCCTTGCAGCAGTTGACGGTCACCCGAATGAACCACGCCTTTTGATGGGCGGGGCTTTCAAATTTCGGGTCGCTGCGGATCAGCCGGAGAAAGACCTCCTGATAGGTATCCTCCGCATCCGCCGGATTGCAGAGCTGCGCCATGGCAAGCCGCCAGACGCAGGGTCCGTATTCGGCGACGATGCGCTGCATTTGTTCGTCGGTATATGCCAATGCCGGATCCCCTTTCTATATGGAATACGATTCATCCCGCAAAAAAGTTGCAGAATGATAAAAAATTCGGGCATGGGCTTTGGCCCATGCCCGACGGAATCAATATGCTTTTCCCCAATAAACGAGTTTCTTTGCAGGCTTGCCGCAGCAGACGCAGGTCTCGCTGATCTGCTCCTGGTCCTCAAAGGGCATACAGCGGGAGGAAATGTCCGCCTCCTCCTTCAGCTGCAGTTCGCAGGACTCCTCCCCGCACCACATGGCGCGGATAAAGCCCGGCTTGGTGGCGGCGATCTCCTTGATCTCCGCCAGGTTATGAGCGGTGTAGGTCATAGATTGGCGGCGCTCCAGGGCACGATTATAGAGGTTTTCATGGATTTCGTCCAGGAGAGCGGGAATGACCTCGGTTAGTTTATCCAGCTCCACAGTGATCTTCTCAGCGGTGTCCCGCCGGGAGAGGACGCAGACGCCGTTTTCAATGTCCCGGGGACCCAGTTCCAATCGAATGGGCACACCCTTCATTTCATATTCTGCAAACTTCCAGCCGGGGCTGTTGTCGCCGGCGTCCATCTTGATCCGGCAGCAGCTCTTGAGGGTGTTCAGAACCTCTTCCGCCTTATCCAGTACGCCGGGCTTATGCTGCGCTACCGGCACGATCATCACCTGGGTGGGGGCGATGCGGGGCGGAATGACCAGACCATTATCGTCGCCGTGGGTCATGATCACCGCACCGATGAGACGGGTCGTACAGCCCCAGGAGGTCTGGTGGGGATAGGAGAGCTTATTCTCCTTATCCGCAAAGGTAACATCAAAGGCGCGGGAGAACCCATCGCCGAAATAGTGGGAGGTGCCGCTCTGCAGCGCCTTACCGTCGTGCATCAGCGCCTCGATGGTGTAGGTCGCTTCGGCGCCGGCAAACTTTTCCTTATCGGTCTTGCGTCCCCGGACTACCGGAATCGCCAGATAGTCCTTGCAGAACCGGGCGTAGACATCCAGCATCTGAATGGTCTCTTGTTCTGCCTCCTCCTGGGTAGCGTGAAGGGTATGACCCTCCTGCCAGAGGAACTCGCGGGTCCTGAGGAAGGGGCGGGTGGTCTTTTCCCACCGTACCACCGAGACCCACTGGTTATAGAGCAGGGGCAGATCTCTCCAGGAATGGACCACATCCTTGAAGTGGTCGCAGAAAAGGGTCTCAGAGGTGGGGCGGATGCAGAACCGCTCCTCCAGCTTCTCGCTGCCGCCGAAGGTGACCCAAGCCACCTCGGGGGCAAAGCCCTCCACGTGCTCCTTTTCTTTATTGAGAAGGCTCTCGGGGATCAGCATGGGCATACAGATATTCTCATGCCCCAACTCTTTGAACATTTTGTCCAAAGCACCCTGCATCAGCTCCCACATGGCGTAGCCGTAGGGACGGATGATCATAAAGCCTTTTACATTGGAATAGGCGGCAAGATCCGCTTTCTTAACAATGTCGGTATACCATTGGGCGAAGTCCACATCCATGGATGTGATCTCCCGCACCATCTTTTTGCTGTCTTTACTCACGATATTCACTCCTGCGTTGCATAATTGTATTCATTATAACTTTCTTTTAACTTGAAGTCAATATTTTTATGTGATAGAATAAGGATGAGGTGAAGAAAATGAGATTTCTTGCTACGGCAGATTTACATATTAAGAAAAAAGCAGACTGCGCCCTTTTGGCGAGGATCCTGCAAAAGGCAACGGATACTGATTGCCGGGCGATCTTGATCGGTGGTGACCTTCTGGACAGCCCCTTTATCGACGCTGAAACAGAAGGTGCGGTTTTGGCGTTGCTGGGGGCGGCGGACTGCCCGGTCTTTTTGGTGGCGGGAAACCATGATCCGCTGACGGTCACCGGGCTGTATCATAAGCTGCCGGATGGGGTCTATTGCTTTTCCGAACAGTTGACCGGCGTGACGCTGGAGGAGGGGATCCGTCTTTTCGGGTATTCCGCGCCCCGGGAGGAAAATTCCGACTTTTCCCTGGCGGGCTTTGCTGCGCCGGGGGACGGCTTCAACATCCTGCTGGGGCACAGTCAGCCGGAGGGAGACCGCTCCGCCTTTCAGCCGGTCTCCAATGAGGTTTTGGCGGCAGGGAACCTGCAACTGGCGATCCTGGGTCATGTCCATAAGACGGAGCAGCGCCAGGTGGGCGGTTGCCGCCTGCTGGTTCCCGGAATTCCCCAAGGACGGGGCTGGGACGAGACCGGCGAACGGTTTGTCTATCTCATTGATGCCGACCCCAAGGGCGGACTTTCCATGGAGCCCTGCTCTGTGGCAGAGAAACTTTATTTAGAAATCCCGGTGGAGCTGACCGGTTGCACCGATAGTGCCGAGATCCTTGCTCGGATGGAGGGAATGGAGATCCCCGCTGAGGCAGAGGTACGTCTGATCCTGACCGGCAGTCCGGAGGAAAGCCCTGCCGCCGCCGCCAAGCTTTATACCGAGCGTACCGGGCGGGAGATCAAGGACCGGACTGATACCTTCGGTTCCATCGCCCTCCTGCGGGAACAGAATACCCTGCAGGGTGCCTTTGTACGCCGTGCAATGGCGGAGATCGAGCGCGCCGATCCGGCGGACCGTCCCCGGCTGGAGCAAGCCTTGCGGTTGGGACTGAATGCGTTGAAGGAGGCAAGATTATGAACCTTTTACGCCTGGACGCGCAACGCTTTGGCAAACTGGAGGATTTTGTGCTGGAGCCGGAGCGGGGCATGAATACTTATTGCCGCCCTAATGAATTCGGCAAGACGACATTGATTTATTTCATTTACTATATGTTCTATGGCTATCAAGCCAAGATGCTGAAAAAATATCTGCCCTGGAGCGGGGCGGAGATGGCGGGCAGCCTAACCTTTGAGGAGGGCGGGCGGACCTGGCGGATCGAACGCCGTCACCCGGCCAAGGGGATGGAGAAGCGGCGGATCTTCTGCCTGACCACCGGGGAGGAGCTGACCCTTGCCAATCAGGAACAGCCGGGACCATATTTTTTAGGTCTGGACGGCGAGACCTTTCTGCGCACTTTTTGCATCACCCAGGGCGACCTGCTCTTTTCCCGTACCGACGGGCTGGATGTGGCGCTGAAGAACATGGCAGCCACCGGCAATGAGAATGTTTCATTTCAGTTGGCGGAGGACTGGCTGCATAAGGAGCATACCCGCTATATGTACCGGGGCAAGACCCAGGGACCGCTACTGGATAAAAAGCAGCAGATGGCAGAGGATACGGCGGAACTGCAGCAACTGATGCAGAGATTGGACCAGCAGGTGGAGCAGCACCGGGAGTGGGAAGAACTGGAAAAAGCCATTCCGGAAAGTGAAAAAAGGCTGAACGCCCTGCGTCTCAGGCTGAAAAAGGCGGAGGGCAGCGACGCCCTGCGGCTGCTGCAGCAGTTGGATGCCATCCGGCAGAAAAAGCCCCTGGATCCGCCGCCGGTGAGCAAGGAGCGATTGGACGAATTAGAACAGGCGTTTGCTGCCAAAATACAGACTACCGAGGTCGTGGCGCAGGCGGAGCAGGAGAAAAACCGTGCCGCCGAGCAGCTGCAGCTGATGGGAGAGACGGTGGGGCAGTTCGGCTTTCATGCCCTCTCCGGGCAAGAAATTGAAACACTGCAAAGGAAGGGCGCCTTTCCCTGGTGGGTGGCATTTTTCGCAGCGGCGATCGCCGCTGATGCGGCAGCCCTTCTTTCCGATTTGGGGATTCTTCATGGGGTCGCCGCGGGCTTTTTGGTGACTGCTATTACGCTGATCGCCGTCAAGAAGATCCGTCGTCGGCGGATCTGCCATGCCTATGGTGCCGCCAACGAGCGGCAATTGCAGGAAAAGTGGGAGAAATATCAAAAGGTATTAGCGCAGCAGGAGGAGCTGAGGGCAGTTTTTAAAACCGCCGGGGAACAGGCGGCTGCGGCGAAAGCCACTGCAGATGCCGCCGCAGAGCGGCTGGAGCAGATGAGGAGCATCACCCGCGTCTTCAGTCCTGAAGAGCTGCAGCATCTCCGGATCCAATGGGGTGTTTATGAAAACAGTCTAAAGCAGGAGCAGACCGCTTTGCAGGAGCAGGCGGTGCTGGGCGGACGCAGTCGGGAGGAACTGGAGCGTCTGGCAGAGGGGGCGGAACTTCTGGAGGAGACCGCCGCTCAAGTGCGGATGCTGCTGGACCGGGCAGAAACGGAAAATCGAGCCATGCGCAGTCGGCGCGAAGAATTGGATCCTCGGCTGCTGGAAACTTTTTGGGAGCAGCGGACCGCTCTCCAGCGCCGGATCATGGCAAATAAACAGGAGATCCTGCAGGGCGAGGAGCAGCTCGCCGCGGTGCAGACGGCGCTGGGCTGGCTGAAAGAGGCAAATGAGGAGATGAACACCCGCTTTGCCCCCAAACTCTGCACGCTGGCAGGAGAGCACCTTGCCCGTCTGACCGGTGGTAGGTATCAAAACTTGCTGCTGGACAGTAAATTCGGCATCTCCCTGGAAACCTCTGCGGGGACTTATCCCCTGGATGGGTTTTCTGCCGGGACCCGGGATGCGGTGTATTTCGCCTTCCGGCTGGCGGTGAGCGGTCTGCTCAGCGAAACGGTATTGCCCATGGTGCTGGACGACCCCTTTACCAACCTGGACACAGTCCGTCGCGAGTCGGCGGAAACCCTGCTGGAAACTGCCGCTGCGGAGCGACAGATCCTCTATTTCACCTGCCGGGAATAAAAAAGTGTTGTATTTTCTAAGAAAATGTTATAAAATAAAAACAATGTATCTTGAAGGAGGTATTACGATTATGACCGTAAATAACCATAACGGAAGCATCAATATTACGGAAACCGTATTTGCGAATATTGTGGGTCATGTTGCCAATTCCTGCTACGGCGTGGTGGGAATGGCGGCCAAGTCTGCCGGCGACGGCATTGTGTCCCTGCTAAAAAAGGATCATTATGAAAAGGGAGTCAAGGTCCTGCCGGACGGCGACGGGATCATCGTAGAGATGCACATCGTTGTGCTCTACGGCGTTAATCTGCCGGCGGTAACCCGCAGCATTGCCAAGGAAGTTAAGTACAATGTGGAGCAGATGACCGGCTTCAATGTGAAGAAAGTCAATATCTTTATTGACGGTATGAAAGCAAACTAAGGAGTGTACCCATCTATGATTACAGGTAAGCAGTATTGCGAGATGGTAATCTCCGGATGCAACCATATCAGCAATCAAAAAGCAGCCATTAATGCGCTGAATGTATTCCCCGTGCCGGATGGTGATACCGGCACCAATATGACGCTGACCATCTCAGCGGCAGCCCGTGAGCTGCAGAATATGGGTGAATGTACCGTTGCCGATGCCTCCAACCGTGCCGCCAGCGCCATGCTGAAGGGCGCCCGGGGCAATAGCGGTGTTATTCTCTCCCTGCTGTTCCGGGGTATTTCCAAGGGACTGAAGGATAAGGAGACCGCCAATGCTCAGGATTTTGCCTTTGCCATCGGCGAAGGTGTCAAGGCGGCATACAGAGCCGTCATGAAGCCTACCGAGGGTACGGTGCTGACCGTTTCCCGGGTAGCAGCCGAGCGACTGGCGGAGTATGTGGAAAAGAGCAGCAGTATCTCCATGGTGGACGCGCTGGATTATTATGTTCAGCAGGCGTATAAGGTGCTGGCGGAGACCCCCGAAATGCTGCCTCAGCTGAAGCAGGCTGGCGTTGTGGACGCCGGCGGCAAGGGCTTTGCAGTGGTTATGGAGGGTGCGCTGGCTGCCCTGAAGGGCAACCCCATCCAGCCGGAAGATGAGCCGGAGCAGGTAGAGGATACCATTGTAGATGAAGTGTATCTTCGGGAGGAGGACATCAAGTTCGCCTACTGCACCGAGTATATCGTTACCGTGGACGAGACTGCCACCAAGCATAACCCTGCTGAGCTGCGTTCCTATCTGGAGTCCATCGGCGATAGCGTGGTTTGCGTTCCGGATAACGACATCATCAAGGTCCATGTCCATACCAATCATCCCGGTCGTGCCATCGAGGAGGCTATCCGCTATGGGATGCTGGTCAATCTGAAGATCGATAATATGAAGGAGGAGTTCCGCGCCCGCCAGAAGGAGCAGCCTGAGGAGCCCGCCATTGCCGAGCCTGCCAAGAAATACGGCTTTGTTTCGGTGGTCGCCGGCGAGGGTCTTGCCGCTCTCTATAAGGACCTGGGTGTGGATACCGTTGTGGAAGGTGGTCAGACCATGAACCCCTCCACCGCTGATATCCTGGCGGCGGTCAATAAGACTCCCAGCGAGGTGGTCTTTGTTCTTCCTAATAATAAAAATATTATCATGGCAGCGGAGCAGGCGAAGGAGCTTTCCACCGCCAAGCAGGTGGTGGTCATTCCCACCAAGACGGTACCTCAGGGTGTTACCGCCATGCTGGGCTTCGATGAGAGCATGGATACCGATGCCATTGCTGAGGCAATGACCGACCAGTTGGCGACAGTCCAGACGGCGCAGGTCACCTATGCCGCTCGCGATTCGGTTTTTGACGATCATGAGATCAAGGAAGGTCAGCTGCTGGGTCTTTTGGAGACCAAGGTTACCTTTGTTGAGGATGAGATGTCTGCGGTGGTCGGGAAGCTGTTTGAAAAGATGGCAGAGTCCGGCGGCAGCTATGTGAATATTTATTACGGTGAGGATGTCGCCGAGGAGGATGCCCTCAAGGTGCAGGAGCAGGTCCAGGGCATGATGCCCGATGCAGAGGTGATCTGCCTGCCCGGCGGTCAGCCTGTATACCACTATATCTTCTCTGTTGAATAAGAAAGACACTTAAAAAATAGCACAGAACGCAAAAATACGACCCGGCTTTTGCCGGGTCGTATTTTTTGCTTTATTCGATAACCAGATCGCGGATGACCTGCAGCAGTCTGACCGCATCAAATACATTTTGCTTACCGTCTGCGTCAACGTCTGCCTTTTCCGGGGTGATCCCGTTTTTGCTGCCATCGATATATTGCAAGAGCAGGATGGCATCGTCCACACCGAAAGAGCCGTTGTTGTTATAGTCTGCGCCGGCGGCAGAAATGCCGATCTTAATGATATCGCCATCGTTGAGGATCCAGGTCTTGGCCTGGTCAACAGGATAGCATTTTCCGTCTACATTATACCAATAGCTTCCCAAATTCAGGAGGCTTTCGGGGAGAGTACCATCAGGCTCAGTGTAGAGCACCTTGTTGTCCACCTTCACCTTTCGGATGGTGGTGGTATCATCGCCCCAGGGAATGGTCATCTCGTTCCGGACGATCCACTTGACCTCAGGATCGGTGGCATTTCTCTCATAAGCAAACTTTCCGCTGGCAAGGGCGTCGGCTGCAATTTTCTTGGGAGTAGCAGCGTTCGGGTAAGCGGTTCTGACCTCATTGCCTTCCACGTAATAGAAACCGGAGGTGGAACCGGTGACAACCGTATCGGTGGAGGCATAGCGAACCAGCGGAGTTATGGCGCCGGGTTTGGTGCGCATGATGAGCTTACCACCGAAGAGAATGTCTTCAAAAACAGCAGATGCATCGGCAGCGCCGCAGATACCACCAATATTGTTGGTGCCGCTAAGTGTTCCGTAATAAGCAACGCCCTTCAGTTCGTTTGGCGTTGCAGAGGATCCTTTGCGGATGTAACCGATAATGCCGGAGACATAAGTTCCGGACCGTCTGGAGGAATAAACATCAGCAGAGGACCAGACGTTATAAAGGGAGGTTCCGTTGTAGCCATAAGCGGCAATAGAGCCGACCACGTCAAGCGCTTCCACCAGACCGCCATCCAGACCGAAGTTCCGAATGGTAGCACCGCTGAGTACGGGGAAGAGGCCTACGGCATAATACATAGAAGAAATGTAAACATTGGAGAAGACATGGTTTTGGCCGTCGAACGTACCTTGGAAAGAGCGGGCCACCTCGGTGGTGTCCTTATTACCGGTAGACGAACCCAGGGGGATAAAATCTCTGCCGGCGAAGTCCAGATCGTTCATGAGGTAAACCGTTTTGCCGGCAAAGTTGTAGCCTTCGGAGATTAAGTCACCGAAAATCTCTACGTCTTCCACGGTCTCAATGCGGAAAGCATCTGCAGACTCATAATATTCTTTCCAGTTCCGGATGAGGGGTTTGGTTTCGTCGGTTTCTGCCACAGCAGTATCCCGCTCGGTAGAAAGGACGATGTCCGGGGCGGTTGTCTCGTTGGTAATTGCCTTATACATCTCGCCGGCAAGGAGTTCATACCCGGCAGGGATGAAGTGGGTACCGTCTGCCAAAAGGTCTGCTTTTCCGTCGGTGGGAGTATA
Organism: Eubacteriales bacterium; assembly: GCA_045660845.1. Classification (GTDB taxonomy): domain Bacteria; phylum Bacillota; class Clostridia; order Oscillospirales; family QAKW01; genus QAKW01. The sequence continues at coordinate 1,276 of JAZREO010000087.1, read as the reverse complement.
GGTATCGATCAGCTCCACTTCCAGCTCGGCTGCTACGTCCTTCACAGCCTTCTGCAGACCGCCGGTGGTGTAGATCTCCGTAGCCAGCGTTTTGCTGGAATAGGGAGGAGTTGCCAGATAGACGGTGGGTTTAGAGGGCAGATTTTTATATTCCTCTACCAGCGCCTTAAGAGCTGCTTTGTACTTAGCGCAGGAGCCTGCATGATCCGCAGTGTCCCAACCGCCATTATCGGTTCTCGCATCGTTGGCACCCAGCATAACGATCACCTGGTCGGGATCTGCCTCCATGCTTTGGTTATACTGAACCGTCTTTTTGTAGGTGTTGTCCAGATTGGGTTGGACGGCAGCGCCGGCCCAGCCCAGGTTCAGAACATCATAATCATCACCCAGCATTTTCTGCAGGTAAGCGGGGTAGCTGTGACGATGGATGTCGCCGCTCACTTCGCCCTTTGTCAGAGAATCGCCCACGCAAGCGATGACGGTTTTCTCATGCTCCACCGCCGTACGCTCAGCATAAGGATCCAGCGTCTCCATCCACTCAGCGATGGGGGTATAGAGAACATCATAGCCCGCAGCATTAGGATGGATGTTATCATAGGTATAGACAGAAGTGTCGAAGTCGAGGGTATTATAGAGATCCAGATAAGGGATGCCCCACTTTTCGCAGATCTGCTTACCCACCTGGAAGTAGCCGCTCATATCTTTGACGTTGCCGTACTTGCAGTTGGGAGCGTGGAAGTTCATAATGTAACCGATAGCAGCTTCAGGGTAATAGGTGGTGGCGTAGTAGAAGAGCTCTTCCAGACCACCTGCGTAAGTAGAGGTGTCAAAGGTGGAGAGATCGAAGTTGTCCTTGGCAGTCATTTCGCCGATGGGCGCCTCCGACCAAGCGTCGTTCACGCCGCCGTGGAGAATGACGTAATCATAATAATAACTCTTCTCCCGATCCAGCTGCCAATAAATGCGTCCGTGGCTATCGCCACCGGGCACATCCCATTGGTCACGGGCAGTAGAAAGGGCAGTTCCACCCACGCCATTGTTGGTCGCGAAGGACAGTTGATAGTACTGCTTGATCCGTCCGGACCAGCCGCCCAGGTTTGTACCATCCAGGGCATTAAAATAATCGTCGTCCCCGGAACCTCTGCAGATGGAGTCGCCGGCGAAGAGCGCCGATTTTCCGTTGAGGGGACTCTCGACCGTCTCATAAGTATTGTAGCGTCCCAGGACGGAGGAATAATTGAGACCCTCGTTTTTGGTCAGATCCCAGAACCCATAA
>JAZREO010000086.1:0-4559 GCA_045660845.1 Eubacteriales bacterium | reverse complement strand
TACGCTGGAAAACCATTATTTGACCGGAAATGAAAAGCTCTCCTGGATGTCCATCAATATCCGAGGGACCACTGCCTTTATCGAGGTGCGGGAAAAGGGGCTGCGCCCAGAGGTAGAGGACCTGACTGTCCCCACCAATATTTATGCTGCCCGGGATGGCATCATCTTATCGATCATGGACTACGGCGGTACCCGCCAGGTGCAGGTGGGGGAGCCGGTGGCGGCGGGGGATCTTTTGGTCAGCGGTGACTGGACGGATAAATACGGTGTTCGTCACCTGTCCCATTGCATTGCGACCATTACCGCCGAGACTCGGCATGAAACCGCTGTGACCGTCCCTTTGAACGAAAACATCCGTCAAAAAACCGGAAAAACAAGAAAATTTTTCGCAGTTTCCTTCGGGAAGTTGAAGATTCCTCTTTATTTTACGAGAAAAATATCATATAATGAATATGATACCATGTCCACGGACGTTCCCTTAAGGATCGCATCCTTCGCATTTCCCATCCGATTTCATGTGACCCGGGTGGAGGAGGTGGAGCTGGTGCCGATCCACCGCACTGCCGAGGAGGCAAAGAAGATTGCCCTTTCTCAATTAGGCTTTTTTGAGGAAGATCTTCTGGCGGACGCCGCGGTACGTAAGCGTGACCTGCAGGAGACCTTGACGGATAACGCTCTGCAGATCCACGCTACATTCTATTGTGAGGAAGAGATAGGAATCGAGCTTCCTATCGAGGAGTAAGAATGCAAAAGATTTTTGAAAATCCTGAAATCGCTTTGGTTCCGGCGGTCTTCGGACCCTTTGATGAAAACATCGGTATTCTGGAGACCGAGCTGGATCTCCGGCTGGTCAATCGGGACGACCATCTGATCTTAAGCGGTGAGGAGCAAAATGTGGAGATGGGATGCGTGGTACTGGAAAACCTCTTTGCTCTGGCGGCAAGAGGAGAACTGATCGATGTCCAGAAGGTGCGCTACCTCATCAACCTTGCCCGGGAGGATTCTGGCTGCAATGTGGTGGAGGCACTGGACGAATGTATCTGCATTACCACTCGGGGCAAGCCCATCAAGGCAAAGACTATCGCGCAGAAAAATTATGTGGAATGTATCTATAAAAATGTTGTTACCTTCGGAGTGGGACCTGCCGGTACCGGTAAGACCTATCTTGCAGTGGCACTGGCGGTATCAGCGCTGAAATCCAAGCAGGTCAGTAAGATCGTCCTGACCCGCCCGGCAGTGGAGGCGGGGGAGAAGCTGGGCTTTCTGCCCGGCGACCTCCAGAATAAGGTGGATCCTTATCTTCGCCCCCTCTATGACGCTCTTTTTGAGATGCTGGGTCCTGAGACGGTGGCAGGTTATATGGAAAAGAATATCATCGAGATTGCTCCGCTGGCGTATATGCGCGGGCGAACACTGGACAACAGCTTTATTATCTTAGACGAGGCCCAGAATACCAGTATCGAGCAGATGAAGATGTTTTTGACCAGATTTGGGTTCAATTCAAAGATCGTCGTCACCGGTGACCCTACCCAGATCGACCTGGATGGCAAGCCCTCCGGGTTGATGCACGCCCTGAAGATCTTGAAAAATATCGAGCAGATCGGCATCCACCGGTTTGAAAAGAAGGATATCGTCCGCCATGCCCTGGTGCAAAGAATCGTGGACGCCTATGAAAGGAAGAGCAATGAAGGTAATCGTAACCATGGACGAAGCGGCTCATGAAGAGCTGATCCAAAAGGCGGTGGAAGCCGCCCTAAATTATGAGAAGTTCCCCCGGGATGCGGAGGTGGAAGTTCTCTTTGCTTCTCTTGATGAAATTCACACCATCAATAAGGAGCAGCGGGGGATCGACCGCCCCACGGACGTGCTCTCCTTTCCCATGGAGGAGGAGCCCTTTACAGCAGAGCCGGACCCTGCCACCAATGCAGTCTTTTTAGGTAGTATGGTTCTCTGCTTAGATAGGGCGAAGTCCCAAGCAGAGGAATACGGGCACTCCCTTGAGCGGGAGATCGCTTTTTTGACCGTACATAGTACCCTCCACCTGCTGGGCTATGACCACGAGCTGGGTGAGGAAGAAGAACGAGAAATGTTCCGAAAACAAGAGGAAGTGCTGAAAGGAATGGGGCTGACACGATGAGAAGTTTTTTAAAAAGTTTTCATTATGCCATCCGAGGTATCGGTTTCAATTTGGCTTATGAGCGCAATTTTCGTATCCATTGCTTTGCGGCACTGACGGTCTTTTTGCTTGCCGGGCTGTTTTACGATTTTTCCGGCGCCGAATGGGGACTCTTGATTCTACTGGTCACCACCGTCATGTCTGCCGAGAGCCTTAATACTGCCATCGAGCAGACCGATAATAAGATCACGCGGGAGCGCTCCCGCCGCATCCGTCATGCCAAGGACTCTGCTGCCGCTGCGGTGCTGATCGTGGCGGTGGGGGCGGTGTTTACCGCCTATCACCTCTTTTGGGATCTTGCGGTCTTTCGGGAGATCGCCGCTTACTTTAGCGTGTGGTACAGGATCTTATGGCTGGTGTTATATGCTGCAGTAATGCTGTTCTTGATTTTTTCCAAAAAAACCTATAAAAAGGATTAATATTATGTCAACCAAAACCGTTTTTGCCACCCTGATGGGTCGCCCTAATGTGGGTAAATCTACACTTTTAAATCAAATCATCGGTGAAAAGATCTCCATCGTTTCCCCGAAGCCCCAGACCACCCGTACACGGATCACCGGTATTCTGACCCGGGGCGAGACGCAGTTCGTCTTTATGGACATGCCCGGCTTTGTCACCGGTAAGAGCGGGCTTAGCAAGCGGATGGAGCAGACAGTTAGCGATACGGTAGACGAGGCGGAGATCGCCATCTTTGTTTCCGAAGCAAAAGCCCCCAACGACGCGGAGAAACGGATGCTGGAGCGGCTAAAGCGAATGGGAATCCCTGCCATTTTGGTTATTAATAAGGTAGACGCAATTCCTAAGGAAAAGATCTTGAGCGCCATCGCTGCCTTTATGGGAGAATATGAGTTTGACGCAGTGATCCCTCTTTCCGCCCGCACCGGCGATGGGGTGGAGCTGCTGCTGAAGGAGCTGGAGGATCGGGCAGAGGAATCTCCCTTTTTCTTTGACCCCGACCAGCTCAGCGATCAGACTGAGGCGGTTTATGCCTGCGAGGTGGTGCGTGAAAAAATGCTCTACCTTTTGGGGCAGGAGGTGCCTCATGGGGTCGCTCTGGCGGTGGATTCCTTTGAAGAAGAGGAGGGGTTGATCTCCATTTATGTGGTGATCTATTGCTCCAGGGAGTCTCATAAGGGCATCATCATCGGCAAGGGTGGTGCCAAACTGAAAGAGATCAGCAGTAAGGCGCGGGAAGAACTGGAAAAGCATTTCGGCACCAAAGTCTTTTTGAAATGCTTTGTGAAGGTTAAGCGTGACTGGGAGAATAACGCCGGTCTTTTAGATTCGCTGGGCTTTTCCCAGGAGTAAAACCAATAATTACTATCACTTTTTACCTCCTCAAAAGGTACAATAGTACTGAGGTGATCGTGATGGATGAAAGAGAAGCATGGAAGTGCTTTGAAAATACCGGCAGCGTGGAAGCTTATTTGCTTTACCATGCGCTGGAGAGCAAGGAGAAGGATCCGGGATATGACGTGCAAGGTCAAGGGTATCCTACTGCGGATCGGTCAGACCGTTCATGAGGAGCGGGTACTGACAATATTGACCGATCAGCAGGGTTGCATTACCGTTTTTGCCAAAAGCAGCCGCAAGAAAAATCAATATGACCAGTTTTACTACGGCGAATGGGTCCTTTATGAGACTGCCGGCGGAAACTACCTTTTGAATTCCTTCTCCCTGGAAGAGGCCTTCCATGAGCTGAAGGAACGGGTAGAGAACACTTTTTTGGCGGGCTACTTTGCCCAGATCGTGCTGTTTTTCAGTAAGGGTGCACCCGGGGAGACCAGCGTGCTACTCTCGCTGCTACTCAACAGCCTTTATCTTTTGGGCAGGGATAAGCCGCCCCGGCTGGTCAAGAGCGTCTTTGAACTCAAGACCATGCAGCTAATGGGATATTGCCCCACCTTGGCGAACTGCGGGCATCCCGGCAGTCTTTTTGCCCTGGAGGATGGCAGTATCCTTTGCGAAAGCTGCGGCTTTTCGGCAAAGGCGGTGCCGGCAACCGGCAGTGTCCTGGCGGCGCTGACCCATATATTAAACAATCCCCCTGCAAAGGCTTTTGGCTTTACAATTCCAAAGGCGGAATTATTTCGCCTTTCCCGGCTGGCGGAGGAGTTTATGCTGTATCATCTGGAACTGAAGGCCTCAGCTCTGGAACTATGGAAAACCGTACATGAGGATCATGAATGAGTAATAAAAATTTGTTCTATTATAAAAAATCTCTTGGTGCCCTGGAATATTTTAAGGTGCTGGAGCAGGCAGCCAAGCGCTGCGTCACCGAGGAGGCGGCGAACCGTCTTAGGGAACTGCTGCCTCTTTATCCGGCGCCCTGCGCTAAGGTGCAGATCGAGCAGACTGCGGCGGCGATGCAGCTTTTGGAGCG
>JAZREO010000085.1:0-9222 GCA_045660845.1 Eubacteriales bacterium | reverse complement strand
TGCCAAAGGCGCTCCTCCTGCTCCTCATTCATAGGAGCAGCAGTCTTGCCTAAGGGTGTCCCTTCCTCCAGCTGGAGGGAATAGGCGGAAAGATGGGTGATGGGATAGGATAGCAATGTATCCAAAGTATCCTCAAAGGTCGTGGCAGTCTGCCCCGGCAGTCCGAACATGGCATCGGCGCTGACATTGGTAAAGCCTGCGCCAAAGATCATCTCCAGCGCCTTCAAAGCCCCGGCGCGGTCATGCAGCCGCCCTAAAGTGCGGAGTTCTTCGTCATGGAGGGACTGCACCCCTAAGGAGATGCGGTTGATCCCGGCATTTTTGACGGTCTGCAATAATGCAAGGGTGGTACTCTCCGGGTTCAGTTCCATGGTACATTCGGCATTTTCTTCCAATGTAAATGCAGTATGTACGGTGCTCAGTACCCGCGTGAGCCGTTTTTCTTCCAGCAGGGCGGGGGTGCCGCCGCCGAGATAAAGGGTAGAAAGGGGGCGCTTGTCTGCCTGTCCTGCCTGCTCGATGGCTCGGCAGAGAGCATCAGTGTATCGCTCTCGGGCGTCGTCGTCTGCCGCTTCGGAATAAAAAGCGCAGTAGGCGCATTTTTGCTTGCAAAAGGGGATATGAAGGTAGAGGGACAGCATATCAGGAATCCAGCTTCAGCACCGCCATAAAGGCTTCCTGGGGCACCTCTACGCTACCCAGCTGGCGCATCCGCTTTTTACCTTCCTTCTGCTTCTCCAGCAGTTTTTTCTTTCGGGTGATATCACCGCCGTAGCACTTGGCAAGGACATCCTTGCGCATGGCTTTGACCGTCTCCCGGGCGATGATCTTGCCGCCGATGCACGCCTGGATGGGGACTTCGAAGAGCTGCCGGGGGATATGATCCTTGAGTTTTTCTGCCATCTTTCTGGCTCGGGGGTAGGCTTTATCCTTATGGACGATAAAGGAAAGGGCGTCCACAATATCGCCGTTGAGCATAATATCCAGTTTGATCAGGTCGGACTCCCGATAATCTGCCAATTCATAGTCCAAAGAGGCATAACCTCGGGTGCGGGATTTCAAAGTATCAAAAAAGTCATAAATGATCTCGCCCAGGGGAAGTTCATAATGAAGGGTTACTCGTTCGGTATCCAAAAAGCTGGTGTTGATATAAACGCCACGCCGATCCTGGCAGAGCTCCATAATGTTGCCGATGAATTCCTTGGGGGTCAGAATATCCGCTTTGACAAAAGGTTCCTCGGTAGAAAGAATGGTGCCGGGATCGGGATAGTTGGTGGGGTTATCGATCTGCAATACCGTCCCATCGGTCTTGGTGATGCGGTAACTGACGGAGGGGGCGGTGGTGATAATGTCGATCTGGAACTCCCGTTCGATCCGCTCCTGGATGATCTCCATATGGAGAAGTCCTAAAAATCCGCAGCGGAAACCAAAGCCCAGGGCGATAGAGGTCTCCGGCTCAAAGAGGAAGGAGGCGTCATTGAGCTTCAATTTCGCCAGTGCTTCCTTTAGATCGTCGTACCGGGCGCCGTCGGCGGGATAGATACCGGAAAAGACCATGGGTGTACAGGGTTTATAGCCCGGCAGAGGCGCAGCGCAGGGGCGCGCGCTCAGGGTGACAGTGTCGCCCACTCGGGTATCCTCCACGCTTTTGATGGAGGCGGTGAGATAGCCTACCTGGCCGGCTTGCAGAATTCCGGAGGCTTCGAAGCCCAAGGGGCGCAGAAATCCACATTCTACCACATCAAATTCCGCGTCGGTCGCCATCATGCGGATTCGATCTCCCGTCTTGAGGGTTCCTTCCATCATCCGGATATAGACGATAACGCCCTTATAACTATCATAATAACTATCGAAGATCAGCGCCGAAAGGGGGGCGGCGGGGTCGCCCTTGGGGGCGGGGATCTGCTCCACTACTGCTTCCAGAACCGACTGGATATTGATATTGTTTTTCGCGGAGACCTTGGGGGCGTCCAGCGCTGGGATGCCGATCACATCCTCGATCTCATGGGCGACCCGGTCCGGGTCGGGGGCGGGAAGGTCGATCTTATTGATGACCGGGATTAGCTCCAGATCGTTATCCAACGCAATGTATGTATTGGCGAGGGTCTGGGCTTCGATGCCTTGGGATGCGTCCACCACCAAGACTGCGCCCTCGCAGGCCGCCAGCGCCCGGGAGACTTCATAGTTGAAGTCCACATGACCCGGGGTGTCGATGAGGTTGATCTCGTAGCTCTCGCCGTTCTGGGCGCGGTAATCCAGCCGGACGGCGCGCGCCTTGATGGTGATGCCGCGCTCCCGCTCCAGCTCCATATTATCTAAGAGTTGATCCTCCATCTCCCGCTTGTCCACTGTATTGCAAAGCTCCAAGAGCCGGTCGGCAATGGTGGATTTACCGTGGTCGATGTGGGCAATGATGGAAAAGTTCCGAATGTTTTTCTGATTCACTGAAATAACTCCTGAAATGAAATAAAAGGTTGATAGCCGACATCCCCTAAAATTGCATGGGTACCGGCGGCAGCTGCGTTGATGCCCCAAAGCACCAGCGCTGAAAAAAATAACAGTAAAATAGCAATCCAAAGTTTCCTCATAGGGAGTAGTTTGCCCCGAATGGGAGCAGTTATCCCTTTATCCCTTGACGGGTTTTTATCATTCTTCCTCGTTTTCTTCCTGAATTTCGGGGAGGTCTGAAATATATTCCTTAAGAACCGCAGGGTCGGGGATCGCCGTCTGCCGGTGCACAGCGGGTTTTTCCGGCAGCCAGATCAGGATCAAGGCTGCCAGCAGGCTGAAAAGCAAACCCTCCAGCGCCAAGAAAATTTGCCCGATCTGAAGTTCGCTTGCAAGGGGTGCCATAAAGGCGGCAAAGCTCAGGACTGTTAGACAGAACCCGCTTCTTGCCAGCCGACATTCGGAGCAGTCCGCGCCGGTCATGGCTTTCATCAGCGCTAAAATAAAGTAGGCAAGGGCGCATAGCCCCAGAATTCCGATGGCATATTCACTGACTTGGATATATTTATAGGTACGCCAGAAATAGTCAATGATCAGGGCACCTGCCTGCAGGATGGGCAGCAGACTCAGCACCGGCACCAACTTGCCTTGCAGCCCTAAAAGCCCCCAGTTCAAAGCAGCCCCCACGCAAAGGATACCGATGATCCGGTCGAGAGCGCTGCCGGCGGCAGCCAGCCGCCAGATACCGTCCGCCAGAAAAACGGCAGCGATCAGCAGAAAAAGGACTCGGGGCGGGGTACTTTTGGCAAAATGGTGCGGGAGAGCGACCTGGGTCTTCTGCTGCATGGCACCCAAGAGGATCCCCAAACCGATGCCGCAAATTAGCAGTCCTGCCAAAACGCCCTCTAAAAAGTTGGAGAGCGCCCCGCCGATATAATAGCCTTCTTCATCAATGGTTAAAATATATTGAAGAATCCGCACTGCACCGGCAAAAAAGCCGATGAGCGCTGTACTGATAAAACCATGCTTGATCTTCATTCAGTATCTGCTCCTTTGTATAATTATACATCTTATATTATATATTTAATAGATAGAAAAGTAAATAGATTTTTTCCAGCTTGCAGATTTTTATTGCAATCCCGGGGAAAATATGCTAATATTACATGAGAATAACATTGCGAGGAAAAGCTATGATCATTATTGAAGAATACAAGCAGAAATTCAATGAATTTAAAAAGGATCTGGAGACGCTGGAGCGTGCTTTAAAGATCAACGACCTGCGGGCGAAGATCGAGGAGGACGAAGCCATCACCGCCGCTCCCGGCTTTTGGGACGATATCGCCAACTCCCAGAAGGTGCTGCAGGTTATTAAAAATAATAAAAAGACGGTAGAAAACTTTGAAAAGATGGTTTCCGCCCATGAGGATCTCGGTGCCCTTTTGGAAATGGCGGAGATGGACCCCGATGAGATGGAAGAAGAGGTCGTTAGCGAGTTTTCGGACTATGAGAAGAAGCTGGAGGCCGCCAATCTGCAGACCCTTTTGAGCGGGGAATATGACCAGAATAATGTGATCCTGACCTTCCATGCGGGCGCCGGCGGTACAGAGGCGCAGGACTGGGTGGAGATGCTTTATCGAATGTATCTGCGTTTCGCCCAGCGGCATGATTATAAGGTGACCGTCCTCGATTATCTGGATGGTGACGAAGCGGGGATCAAGAGTGCATCGATCTTGGTAGAGGGGCAGTATGCCTACGGTTATTTAAAGAGTGAAATGGGCGTCCACCGCCTGGTGCGGGTCTCTCCCTTTGATGCCTCCGGACGGCGGCAGACCTCCTTTGCATCGGTAGAAGTCATGCCGGAGATCGACGATAGCGTGGAGGTGGAGATCCGCCCCGAGGATATTAAAATGGAGGTGTTCCGTTCCAGCGGCGCCGGCGGTCAGAAGGTCAATAAGACCAGCTCCGCTGTTCGCCTCATCCATCTGCCCACCGGTATTGTGGTCTCCTGCCAGAATGAGCGCAGCCAGTTCCAGAACCGGGATATGTGCATGAAGATGCTCAAATCCAAGCTCATCGAAATTAAAGAGCGTGAAAATCTCGAAAAGATCGAGGATATCAAGGGCGACCAGATGAGCAACGGTTGGGGCAGCCAGATCCGGTCCTATGTATTTATGCCCTATACCATGGTCAAGGACCACCGTACCAACTTTGAGATGGGCAATATCAACGCTGTCATGGATGGCGACTTGGACGGCTTTATCAACGCTTATCTGATCCATTTATCCCATAAAGACTAAGAAAAAAGGAACTGCTACGGCAGTTCCTTTTTTTGATTTATTCAAATTCCGGCATAGGATAAGAGCCGTCGAAGATGGATTCCGGGGAGTAGCTGGCATAGGAGACAAATTGCGTGGGGGTCTTGCCGTCCTCGGTATAAAAGGAGAAATCAAAGATGGTATAGTATTCATAGCCGGTGACATCTCCCGCAAGGATCATCGCTTTATAGGAGGCGTAATTATCTGTGGTTTCCACAAGATCCCAGTCCAGATACCGATATTCCGGAATATCATAGTCGATGCACCGGGCGGTGACGAGGGTCTTACCGTCTACCTGCTCCTCTTTGTATTGGATCAATTCTGCAAAGGGCAGATCCCGCAGGGAGCCTGCTTTCAAAAAGACCGACTCATCGTCCTTGAGCCCGTAGGTAACGCCAAACCGCTTGGCGATCCGCTCGATGGCGGAGCCGGGATAGGTGACCCCCATATCCACATAGGTCTTTTCCTCGTCCGTCACAAAGTAGGCGCAGTAGTATTTGAACAACTCCAGCTCCATGGGTTTCTCCGGGGTGAATTCATACATAGCGTCCACCCGCCATTCCTTCACCAGCTCAAAGAACTGCTCCCGCTGAGCCCCGGTGATGGAGGAGTCTTTCCAGTTTTCATCCACAGTATAGCGGGGGATCGTTTCCTTTAAAACACCGGTGCTGTCATTCTCGCCGGAATGGGGAATTCTTTGTCTGCAAGCGCAGGCAGAACATAATAATGTCAGGGTGATCATAATCAGAAGAATTCTTTTAAAGGTCATATCATTCACCTCTTAAGTTTTTTTGGATTGTTAGGTTATACAATCTTCACTGCACATTGGCATCACCCCAATGATTTATTTTTATGTGCTTCTATAATTATAATAAAATATTTTTAGATTAAAGTAAATAGTATTTTAAAAAAAATATGTTTACTGAGGAATAAAACTCTTTGAGAACCATTTTACATCCCTCTTTACTATTAAAGGGGTTGACAAAAAACGGAAATGGCGGTAAACTGAATTAGCACTCGATAGTAAAGAGTGCTAATTTCTCAAAAAAGAAGGAAGTAAAAATGGCTAAAAAGCAGTTTAAAGCAGAGTCCAAGCGTTTATTGGATTTGATGATCCATTCCATTTATACTCAAAAGGAGATCTTCCTCAGAGAGCTGATCTCCAATGCCTCCGACGCATCGGACAAGAGCTATTATAATGCCTTATGCAGTGGCAGCGGCTTAGACCGGGAGAGGTACGAGATCCGCCTTGCCGCCGATAAGACCCAGCGTACCCTGACCATCACTGATCGGGGTATCGGTATGAATAAAGAGGAACTGGAGAAAAATCTCGGCACCATCGCCGAAAGCGGTTCCTTTAAGTTCAAGGCGGAGCAGGAAGAAAGGGAAGGCGTGGACATCATTGGTCAGTTCGGCGTCGGCTTTTACTCTGCCTTTATGGTGGCGGACCAGGTGACGGTCACCTCCCGCAAAGAGGGAGAGGACACTGCCTGGCGCTGGATCTCCAAGGGCAGCGATGGTTATACCGTAACCGAGGCGGAAAAAGCGGAGCCCGGGACGGAGATTGTCCTGCACATTAAGGAAAATACAGAGACGGATAGCTATGATGAATATTTAGAGCAGTACCGTCTGGCGGATCTGGTGAAGAAGTATTCGGATTTTATCAAATACCCCATCACCATGGAGATGACCAAGTCCAGGAAGAAAGAGGATAGCGACGAATATGAGCAGTATACCGAGCTTGAGACCCTCAATAGCCGAGTCCCTCTCTGGAAGAAGTCCAAAAAGGAGCTGACCGAGGAGGACTATAAGGGGTTTTACCATGCTCAGCGGTACGGCTTTGATGAGCCGGTCAAGACCATCCATACCAATGTGGAGGGGAGCCTGACCTATACAGCGCTCATGTATATCCCCGGCACTGTCCCCTATGATTTCTATACCAAGGACTTTAAAAAGGGACTGGCGCTGTATTCCAACGGTGTCATGATCATGGAAAAATGCGCCGATCTGCTGCCGGATTATTTCGGCTTTGTGCAGGGCTTGGTGGATTCTGCAGATCTCTCGCTGAATATTTCCCGGGAGCTGCTGCAGCAGGATCACCAGCTGAAAGCCATCTCCAAAAACCTCACCAAGACCATCCAGAAGGAACTTTTGAACCTTTGCGACAAGGATCGAGAAAGCTATGTAAAATTCTTTGATGCTTTCGGGCGTACGCTGAAATACGGGCTTTACAGTGACTGGGGGATGAATAAAGATACCCTACAGGATCTCATCCTTTTCCGCTCCTCCAAGGAGGAGGCGTACACCACCCTGAAGGAATATCTGGATCGGATGCCGGAGGACCAGAAATATATCTACTACGGCACCGGCGAGACCAAGGAGAAGATCCGCTCCATGCCTGCCGCCGAGGGCGTGCTGGCAAAGGGGTATGAGCTCCTTTATTTCACCGATGATGTGGACGAATTTGCCGTCAAGATGCTGCAGTCCTATAAAGAGAAGGAGTTCAAGAATATCACCGATGCAGATTTAGGCTTTGAAGCCGATCAGCCCTCCGAGGAGCATAGCGAGCTGATGGGTAAGATCAAGGAAGCTTTGGGCGAGAAGGTGGCGGACGTGAAGGCGTCCACCCGCCTGGTCAGCCATCCTGCCTGCCTTTCCACCCGAGGCGCCATCTCTATCGAGATGGAAAAGGTACTCTCCGTCACCCCCGACGGGCAGAATGCCAAGGCAGAAAAGGTATTGGAGATCAATACCAACCACGATCTTTTCAGCCAGCTGGAAAATGCCGACGAGGATCGGCTGAAGCTGCTCTCTGAGGTGCTTTTTAATCAGGCACTGCTGATTGAAGGACTGCCGGTGGAGGATCCGGTGGCATACTCTAATGCCATCTGGCAACTGCTTAAATAAAAAACAATGCTGCGGAGCGATGCTCCGCAGCATTGTTTTTTTATTCGTTGTTTCTTCCCGGGGCGCCGCAGCATTTTTTATATTTCTTGCCGCTGCCGCAGGGGCATGGATCATTTGGTCCCACCTTTTTGCCTACCTTTTCGGGGGCTTTTTTGGGGGTGGTGCCGTCGGTACCGCTATTGGTTCCGGTCTCCTTGGCGACCGCCTCCCGCTTGACCTCCTCTTCCTTGCGCAGCCGCAGGGAGAAGATGCCCCGGACGGTATTTTCCTTGATGGTCTCGATCATGGCATCAAAGATATCATAGCTTTGGAATTTAAATTCTACTACCGGGTTGCGTTGACCGTAGGCTTCCAGTCCGATGCCCTGGCGGAGATCATCCATGTTGTCGATATGCTCCATCCAGTTGCGGTCCACACTGCGCAGCAATACAACACGCTCCGCCTCCCGCATGGTCTCGGCGCCCAGTTCCTGCTCCTTGGCGGCATAGGCGGCGCGACCCTTTTCTTTTAACTGCTCCGCTACTTCCTGGGGATCCAGCTCCATCAGTTCCTCCTGGGTATAGTGCAGATCCTCAGGTGTGGTGATCATGCCGTCCAACTCCTGGTGGAGAGCATCGAAGTTCCAGAGGGTGGTGTCCTCCCCGGCAAGATTGCGGGAAACCTCATGGTCGATGAAATCATCCATCATCTTGAGAATGGTCTCCCGAAGGTCGCTATCGTCCAGTACCTTGCGCCGCTGGTCGTAGATCAGTTCCCGCTGCTTGTTCATGACGTCGTCGTATTCCAGGACGTGCTTTCTGCGGGCGAAGTTGGCGCTTTCCACCCGCTCCTGGCTCTTTTCAATGACGCCGGTCAGGAGTTTAGCCTCAATGGGCATATCCTCCGGCAGCCGGAGGGTATTCATCATAGCGTTGACCCGCTCGCCGCCGAAAAGACGCATCAGATCGTCCTCCAGGGAGAGGTAAAACCGGGTGGCGCCGGGGTCGCCCTGCCGGGCGGCACGCCCCCGCAGCTGATTATCGATCCGGCGGCTTTCATGCCGCTCGGTGCCCAGGATAAAGAGACCGCCCGCTGCCCGGACCCGATCTGCCTCATCTCGGATGGCATCCTTATGGGCTGCCAGGGTGTCCTGATAATATTTCCGAGCTTCCAGAATGGTCTCATCATCGGTTTCTGCATAGCCGGTGGCTTCGCTGATGATCCGCTCCTCATAGCCCTTTTTGCGCAGGTCTTCCTTGGCTAAGAATTCGGCGTTACCGCCCAGCATAATGTCAGTACCGCGTCCCGCCATATTGGTGGCGATGGTCACCGCTCCAAACTTACCCGCCTGGGCAATGATGGCGGCTTCCTTTTCATGGTGCTTGGCGTTCAAGACATGGTGGGGGATGCCCTTCTTTTTCAATAGGGCAGTGAGCAATTCGCTCTTTTCAATGGAAATAGTACCTACCAGCACCGGCTGACCCTTGGCGTGGCACTCCTCGATCTGCTGCAATACATTGAGGAACTTACCCTTTTCGGTCTTGAATACGATATCAGAATGGTCGATACGGAT
>JAZREO010000084.1:0-31360 GCA_045660845.1 Eubacteriales bacterium | reverse complement strand
TTCATTCTGGCTCTGGATCACCTGGCGGACCCCTCAAACCTGGGTGCCATTCTGCGTTCCGCAGAGGCGTTTGGCACCGGGCTGGTCTATTTGAGCGAGGGCAGCGTGGATCTTTATTCCCCAAAGGTATTGCGAGCTGCAATGGGGAGCATTTTCCGCGTCCCGGTGTTGCGAGGTCCTCTTTCCGATTTTATTGCAGAGCAAAAGAAAAACAGCTATCGTATTCTCGGTGCCGGTCTGGACCGGGCGTATCAAGAATTGCCCGACATTTCTTTCCGGGAACCTACTGTTATGATCATCGGCAACGAATCTAATGGCATTTCCGGAGAAATCATGGAACTTTGCGACAACGGAGTATTCATTCCTATGCTGGGCAAAAATGAATCATTGAACGCCGCAGTTGCCGCATCCATCCTTTTATGGGAGCAATCAAAATGGAGATAAATCACCACATTCTCTGGATCTGGGCAAAACAGCTTTTAGGGTATAATAACAAAAAGCTGCTGCGCCTTCTGGACACTTACGGTTCCATTGAAACAGTCTACCACGCAGAGGATTTTTCTGAATGCCGTTTCCTCACCCCTAAAGAGCAGTTTGCACTTTGCAAAAAGGATCTGCGGTCTGCCTGGGAAGTCTATGGTGACTGCGAAGAAAACCAGATCGGGATCTTAACGCTGGAGGATGCGCTCTACCCACCGCTGCTGCGCGAGATCACCAATCCACCCTCCCCGCTCTTTTTCAAAGGGCATTTGAAAACCGCCATCGATAAACCGCTGCTGACTGTTGTGGGCACCCGCAAACACGATGGCTACGGTGAAGCCATGACAAAGGAGATCGTTACTGCTCTTTGCCAATGCGGCTTTACCATCGTCTGCGGTGTTGCGGACGGGATTGATACATTTGTATGTGAAAGCGCTATTCGTGCAGACAGCGGTCCATTGGTCGTCCTGCCTTTTGGTATTCTATCCAATAAAGGAATGTATACCCGCAACTTCCCGGACATCCTTGCCCGCGGCGCATTGATCAGCGAGATCTTCCCGCGCAATAACTCCCATCAATATGCTTACCACGAGCGAAACCGCATCTTAAGTGGCTTATCTCAGGGAACCTTGGTGGTGCAAGCACCCAAACGCAGTGGCGCACTGATGACAGCCAACTATGCAGCAGAGCAAAATCGTGATGTCTTTGCAGTTATGGCAAATGCCTGTCCCGCATCCGAGGGCAGTAATAAACTGATCAAAGATGGTTGCTATCCAGTGACTGACTATACCGATATCCTGCGGATCTATCTTCCCCAGTTCGGTGATCGGCTGAGAGAATTAGCTTATGCCCAGGAGCAGGTATTCTCTCTGCAGGATGAGCTGACCGAAGATAAGCTGATCGCATATAAGAAAAAGCACAGTAAAGAGCTTGCCGATGATGAGCGCGCGGTCTTTGCGTTACTCACCACCGAAGAATGTACCACCGATTATCTCATTGAAAACGCCGGTATTCCCATGGAATCCGTCTTGCAATCTTTAACAACGCTGGAGTTTCGGGGACTTGCCGTCTCCTGCCCCGGCAGTAAATTCAAAGTTATCCTATAAGAGAGGTCTCTAAATGTCAAACTTATTTATTGTAGAATCCCCCGCTAAAGCTAAAACGATTGAAAAATATCTTGGAAAGAAATTTAAAGTCATGGCATCAATGGGTCATATCCGCGACCTTCCGAAAAGCGATTTCGGTATCGATGTTGAAAACAATTTCACCCCGAAATACATCTCTATCCGCGGCAAAAGTGACCTGATCCGCTCCCTAAAAAAGGAAGCACAGAAGGCGGATACCGTCTATCTGGCAACGGACCCGGACCGCGAAGGCGAGGCAATCTCCTGGCATCTTTCCACCCTACTTGGTCTGGAGCCGGGGCAATGCAAGAGAGTGGTTTTTAACGAGATCACCAAGGGTGCTTTGCAAAACGCAGTCGCCAATCCCACTGAGATCAATATGAACCTGGTAGACGCCCAGCAGGCGCGCCGGATTCTGGACCGTATCGTGGGTTATAAGCTGAGCCCATTCCTCTGGCGCAAGGTCAAAAAAGGACTCTCTGCCGGGCGCGTGCAGTCGGTTGCTACCGCCATGATCGTTGATCGCGAGGAGGAGATTCGTGCATTTATTCCAAAGGAATACTGGAATCTGACCGCAAGCTTTGCCCAAAATTCCGGTAACGGTAAGATCGAAGCCCGTTTCTTTGGCACCACTGACGGCGCCCTGGAGATCCACAACGAAGAAGAAGCTACCCGAATCTACAATGAGTTGGAAAACGGCAAATTCTTCATCAAGGATATCAAGCGAGCCGAAAAGAAGAAGTCCCCGGCCCCGCCCTTCACCACCTCTACTCTCCAGCAGGAGGCGTCCCGGCGCTTCAATTTCCAAGCAAAGCGTACGATGAAAGCAGCCCAAGAACTTTATGAGGGCGTCAATATCAACGGGATCGGTCTCGTCGGTCTGATCACTTATATGAGAACCGACTCCTTGCGCATCTCCGACGAGGCGGCGGCTGCTGCAAAAGAGCATATTCTCGAAACCTTCGGTCCCGAGTTTTATCCTCCCACCCGGCGCTACTTCAAAACAAAGAAGAGCGCACAGGATGCTCATGAAGCCATCCGCCCTTCCAATATTGCTATCACCCCGGAACAGGCAAAATTAACCTGCACTTCCGACCAATATCGCATCTATAAGCTGATCTATGATCGTTTTCTATCAAGCCAAATGGCAGATGCTGTCTATGATACACTTGCTGTTGAGATCAGCGACGGTAAATATATCTTCAAGTCCAATTGTCAGGTTGTGAAGTTTAAAGGCTTTACATCCGCATATCAAGAAAGCGAGGATAAGGAGAAGAATCAGCGGCGCCTTTATAAAGTTGAAAACGGCGAAGAAATGACGCTGAACACCCTGGAAAAGGAGCAAAACTTCACCCAGCCTCCCTCCCGCTATACCGAAGCCTCTCTGATCAAAGCGTTAGAGGAAAATGAGATTGGTCGTCCTTCCACCTTTGTACCGATCATCACTACCATTTTGGCAAGAGAGTATGTGGAGCGCGAAAGCAAGACCCTCAAGCCCACAGCCCTTGGCGAGGTAACTACTAAGCTGATGAAGGATCATTTTGCCTCCATTGTGGACTACGACTTTACCGCACACCTGGAAACAGAACTTGATAAGGTCGAAGAAGGCTCCATCGACTGGCAAACTGTTGTGGAACCTTTCTACGATGTATTTATGAAAACCCTGGATTCTGCTGAGAAGACCTTGACCGAGCGTGTGAAGGTGCCGGAAGAGGTGACCGAGGAAATCTGCCCCAACTGCGGTAAAAATCTCGTGATCAAAAGTGGTCGGTTTGGCAAGTTTATGGCATGCCCCGGCTATCCGGATTGTCGTTACACCAAAGCGATCGTTATTGATACGCAGGTTCCCTGCCCTAAATGCGGCGGTAAGATCTTGAAAAAACGCTCTAAAGCCGGCAAAACCTATTATGGCTGCGAGCATAACCCCTCCTGCGACTTCATGACATGGGACGAACCTCTCACTCAAAAATGCGAAAAATGCGGAGCACCCCTATTTAAAAGATCCGGCAGAGGCAGAGGGACCTATTGCTCCAATCCGCAATGTGGTAAGCAGGAGAAATCCGATGAATAAAAATGCAACCGTAGTCGGCGCGGGACTTGCCGGATGTGAGGCAGCATATCAGCTGGCAAAGCGTGGCATTTCTGTTACGCTTTATGAAATGAAGCCCAAGCGCTTCACACCTGCCCACCACCATGCTGATTTTGCAGAACTCGTTTGCTCCAATTCCCTGCGAGGCGCAGGATTAACAAACGCTGTCGGTCTTTTAAAAGAAGAAATGCGGCGATTGGGTTCTGTGATCATGCAGGCAGCGGATGCCACCCAGGTGCCCGCCGGTGGAGCTTTAGCGGTAGACCGGACAGCTTTTTCAGCTGCAGTTACTAAAATCATCCGCGAACACCCGCTGATCACCGTCATCGAGCAGGAAATCGAATCTATACCGGATGAGGAAAACGTCATCATCGCCACCGGTCCTCTGACCTCAGAGCCCCTTTCCGCTTCCATTGCATCGTTTTTCGGTGAAGAATACCTTTCCTTTTTTGACGCAGCGGCGCCAATCGTCACCTATGAAAGCATCGATATGAGCAAAGCGTTCTTTGCTTCCCGATACAACAAAGGGACACCGGATTATATCAACTGCCCTATGACAAAGGACGAATATCTCGCCTTTTATCAAGCCTTACGGTCCGCTGAATGTGCGGATCTCCACGATTTTGACCACCAGGTTTTTGAGGGCTGTATGCCCATTGAGGAGATGGCACGTAGGGGCGAGGATACCATGCGTTTTGGCCCATTGAAACCGGTTGGCTTAGTGGATGACCGCACCGGTTTAAAGTCATACGGAGTCGTACAGCTGCGCAAGGACAATGCAAGCGGTACCCTTTACAATATTGTCGGTTTTCAGACACACTTGAAATTCCCCGAACAAAAGCGAGTTTTTTCCATGATTCCAGGGCTGGAGAATGCGGACTTTGTTCGCTACGGTGTGATGCACCGCAATACCTATCTGAATGCTCCGGTGCTTTTAGATCACGATTTTAGTGTGAGAAAAAAAGAAACACTTTACTTTGCCGGGCAGATGACCGGCGTTGAAGGCTATGTGGAATCGGCATCGTCCGGCTTACTTGCTGGGCTTTCTTTGGCAGCCAAGATCCTCGGCGAGCCATGCCCGGACTTTCCGGACAAAACGGCGATCGGTGCCCTGGGGCGCTACATTAGCAATGGAAGTGCTGAGAACTTCCAGCCGATGAACATTAATTTCGGCATTATTGCTTCCTTGGAGGAGCGGATCCGCAAAAAAGCAGATCGCTATCTTGCAACCTCCCAAAGAAGCCTTGCAATCATAGACGAGATCATAAACAATTCTACTCTATTTCAAGGAGGAACCCTATGAGAATCGTAGTTGACGCACACGGCGGTGATAACGCTCCGTTGGAGATCATCAAGGGCTGCTGCATGGCAGTTGATGAACTCAAAGACATCTCTATCCTGCTTGTGGGCAGAAAAAATGAATTACAACAAATCATGGCAGACAATGGATTGCCCACCAACAAAGTTGAGATCGTGGACGCTCCCGATGTTCTGACCATGGAGGATGAGCCCACCTCGGTATTAAGAGAAAAGCAATATAGCTCCATGGCAGTCGCCTTTAAGTTACTGAAAGAAGATAAGGCAGATGCATTTGTCAGTGCCGGCAACAGCGGTGCTGTCTTAGTAGGTGCTACCCTTTTGGTTAAGCGGATCCGGGGTATTAAGCGTGCGGCACTGGGAGCCGTCATGCCCTCTGCCAAGGGACCCTATATCATGCTGGACTGCGGCGCAAATGTAGAGTGTAAACCGGAGTATCTGGACCAGTTTGCAACCATGGGCAGTATTTACATGAAGTCCTGCTTGCAGATCGACAATCCCCGGGTCGCATTGCTCAACAACGGCACCGAAGAATGTAAAGGACCGGAGCTGCAGCAGCAGACTTATCAGCTTCTAAAGAAAAACCCCTACATCAATTTTATCGGCAATATTGAAGGTCGGGAGGTTCCCTTGGGCGGCAGCGACGTTGTCGTTGCTGATGGATTTGGCGGCAATCTTACCCTCAAGGTATCCGAAGGTTGGGGCAAACTCATCTCCGGTGCTCTCAAAGGGATGCTGACTAAAAATTTAAAATCCAAGCTGGCAGCACTCTTGATCATGGGTGAAGTCAACGCCTTCCGCAAAATGATGGACTACAAGGAATATGGCGGCGCTCCTCTGCTTGGAATCAGCAAGCCGGTCATCAAAGCGCATGGCTCTTCTGATGCAAAAGCATTCAAAAATGCAATCCGGCAGGCGCGGACCTTTGCCGAAAGCAATATGATCCTTGAGATCGAGAAATCCCTCGCAGCAGAATAAATCTCTTGACATTTTTTTATTAAATGGGTACTATATTAGTTGTATCATTTAGAATTATCTGAAAGGACCTAAATCTATGTTTGAAAAAGTAAAAGCAATCATTATCGACCAGTTGAGCATTACCGATGAGGATATGATCACCATGGACACTACCCTGGAGGACCTGGGCGCAGACTCTCTGGACATGGTGGAAGTCATCATGGCAATTGAGGATGAATTTGATGTTCAGATCAAGGACGAGGATCTGGAGACGCTGAAGAGCGTCAGCGACCTGATCGATTATATCCGCAAATAAAATGCCGGACCTTAAAACTCTGCAAAAAAATATGAATTATACCTTCCGGGACGACGGACTGCTGAAACACGCGCTTGCCCATTCCAGCTATGCCAACGAGCATCGCCACGAGGTCCCGGGCTCCAATGAGCGGCTTGAGTTTTTAGGGGACTCGGTATTGAGCCTGATCACTGCCGAGTATCTCTTCGCCCATTATCAGCATCTACCGGAGGGCAAACTTACAAAAATGAGAGCCTTGCTTGTATGCGAAAATTCTCTTTTTGGCTTTGCGCAGCAGTTCGGACTGGGCGAATATCTGCTTTTGGGGCATGGCGAAGAACGTGCAGGCAGCAGAAACCGTCCCTCCATTGTATCTGATGCTTTCGAGGCAGTCCTGGCGGCGGTATACTTAGACGGCGGGCTGGAAAGTGCTAAGCGGTTTGCTCTTCCCTTTCTGATCCGCGGTGCAGAGGAGATCGAAGGTAATAGCCATCGTTTTGACTACAAGACCACTCTACAAGAAATTGCGCAGCAAAACCCCGGCGAGCTGATTCATTATGAATTGATCAATGCCACCGGTCCTGATCACGCAAAGATCTTTGAAGTACATTGCTTTCTGAATAGCAACCTGCTGGGCAAAGGCACCGGCAAGAGCAAAAAGGAAGCCGAGCAAATGGCCGCAAAGGAAGCGCTGAAGCTAATGGGTGAGGATCGGCAATGAAGCATGCAAATTTAGCGATCTTCATTCCCCATATTGGATGTCCGCACCGTTGCAGCTTTTGCGATCAGTACCGCATCAGCGGTCAGCAACAGCCGCCTACGCCTAATGAAATCAAAGAACTGATTCAAAACTGCGTCGATCTGCCCTCTCATCGGGCAGATTTGACGCAGATTGCTTTTTTCGGCGGTTCCTTCACCTGTATTCCCAAAAAGCAAATGATTGCGTATTTAGAAGCAGCAGCGCCCTTTGTTGAAAAAGGATACTTTTCCGGAATTCGCATCTCCACCCGCCCGGACGGAATTACATCTGAGATTTTAACTTTGCTGAAATCCTATCATGTTGATTCGATTGAACTGGGTGCGCAAAGCATGGATCGAGAGGTTTTGCAGCGATCAAACCGCGGTCATACACCGGAGGATACGATCAGAGCAGCCCAGCTCATTTTGAAAGCATCCATAACCTTAGGATTGCAGATGCTGATCGGTCTACCGGGTGACACAAAGGAAAAAGCCCTGAAAACGGCGCAAGCGCTCGCTGCGCTCAAGCCAAAAGAGATGCGGCTCTACCCCGCTGTCGTCTTTCCCGGGACACCACTTTATGACCTATACATTAGCGGCGAATATCAACCGCTCTCCGTTGCTGATGCCGTTGATTGGACGGTCCCCATCGCGTCCTTTTTAGAAGATCAAGGGATCCGCTTACTGAAGGTGGGTCTGCATCAAGCGGACGGTGCGGTTGCAGGCGCTTTCCATCCGGCATTTGGTGAGCTGGTTCGGACTGGGATGTGGAATGAACGGCTGAAAAAGAGCTTGCCTCCCTCGCCTTGCACTGTAGAACTACAAGTTGACCCCCGAGAGCTATCGATTGCTTTAGGTCAAAAGCGGCAAAATTTAAAGTATTGGGAAGATCAAGGCTATTATTTACAGATCCGTACCAATGAAAAATAGTATAAAAAATTGTCCATGGATCATTCCATGGACAATTTTTTTATTAAATATTCCAGCACAGACTGCACGGTTTTTTCCCGCACTTCATAGCGTGTTTTTAAATCAAAAAGTTCTAAGCGAACCGCTTCACAGAATTTTTGGTCCGATACGGCAAAATAAACCAAACCAACCGGTTTCTCCTTCGTTCCGCCGTCGGGTCCGGCAATACCGGTGATCCCGACGCCAATATCACTTCCCGCCAGCCTACGGATGCCGGACGCCATCTCCAGCGCCGTTTCGGCACTGACTTCACCATATGAGCAAATAGTCTCATTGGATACACCTAAGAGCTGATGCTTGATCTTACCGCTATAGGACACGACTCCGCACTGAAATACCTGCGAAGCACCGGGTTGATCGGTAATGTACTTGGAAAGTAATCCACCGGTGCAGGACTCCGCTTGCGCGATTTCAAGTCCTTTCTCCCGCAGGATTGCCACAAGGTGGGCTGATAATTCATTATTCGTCATGATTCACCGCCGCCATTTCTATAATACTTCTGGGACAGTTTTCGGCACAGATCCCGCAGGCAACACACCGTTCATAGTCGATAACAGCTACATTTCCTTTTACATGGACGGCACCCTCGGGACAGCTCTTTTCGCAGATCCTGCAGCCGATACAACCGATATTACAGGCTTCCCGCGTCTTGGCGCCCTTATCCTTACTGGAGCAGTTGATCAGGATGTTGCTGTTACGAGGCATCAACTCGATAACATTTTTAGGGCAAGCAGATAGGCAAACTCCACAGCCATTGCAGGCATCACGATCCACCACCGCAACCCCCTTTTGAACGCTAATGGCATTTTCGGGGCACTTTTTGACGCAATTTCCAAAGCCCAGGCAGCCGTATTGGCAGGTCATATATCCACCCAGAAGACGGCTGGCCGCCACGCAGTCATTCATGCCGTAATAAATATATTTTCTATTGGCAAAATCATTGCTGCCATGGCAACGAATATGAGCGACCATAGGCTGAAACTCTTGCGGCTCTATGCCTAAAACAGTAGCGATCTTTTCAGCACCCTCCGCCTTGCCAACCGGACATTTATTACAAGGGGCTTTTTTTGCAAGTAAAGCATCTGCGTAATTTGCGCAGCCCGCGTAGCCGCATCCGCCGCAATTCGCACCGGGCAGAATTTCCATCAACTTTTCTTTTCGTTTATCCTCTTTTACATAGAAAAAGTTCCCTGCAAGGCTGAGTGCCCCGCCCAAAACCAGACCCATAATTCCAAGGACAAGAAATGATTTTAATACATCGATCCACATACACGCGCCCTCCTCTCAAAGTGAAAGACCGTTGAAGCCCATAAATCCGAAGGACAGTAGCGCTGCGGTGATCAAGGTAATGGGAAAGCCTTGAAATGCCTCCGGTATATCGCAGGATTCCTCGATCCGGGTACGAACCAACGAGAAGATCCAGACTGCAAGCATAAACCCAAGCGCAGTAAATACAGAATTCAGGAAGGACGTTATCAAATTATAACCGTCCTGAATGTTGGTCAGGCAGATGCCCAATACCGCGCAATTTGTGGTAATCAGCGGAAGATAGATCCCAAGGGCATTATAAAGGGCAGGCAGCGTCTTTTTTAGCGCCATTTCAACCAATTGCACCAGAGATGCGATTACTAAGATAAACGCAATTGTTTGAAGATATTCAAGGTTCAAGGGGACCAATACCAGTTGATAGACTCCATAGGTCACGACAGAGGAAAGACCCATGATAAATGTGACAGCCATTCCCATTCCAAGGGCAGTATCACTCTTTTTGGAAACACCAAAAAATGGGCAACAACCCATAAACTGAGTTAAAACGATGTTTTCAATTAAAATCGCATTGATCGCAAAGGCGAGGATCGTACCGAAATTGATCTGCGTCATTCGTTATCCCCTCCCTTTTTCTTATTTACAAAATGCTGCGCAACAGCAATCACAAACCCGAGGCTCAAAAACCCGCCTGCTGGCAGCGCGAGGATGGAAAGCGGAGCTGCACCGCCAAAAAGCGCAAACCCCAAGATCGTACCGCTGCCGAGGAGTTCGCGGATCGCACCGAGAATCGAAATGGCTACGGTAAATCCAAGACCCATGGTCAATCCATCCATAAAACTGGGAAGCACCTTATTTTTAGACGCAAAACTTTCGGCGCGCGCTAAAATAATACAGTTCACAACGATCAGCGGAATAAAAACGCCCAGCGCATTATAGATGCTGTTAAAATAAGCCTCCAGCAACATATCTACCAGCGTTACAAAGCCAGCAATAATGACAATATAAGCGGCGATGCGGATTTTTTCCGGGATCAGTCTTCGTAGTAATGATATCAAAACATTGGAACAGACCAAAACAAAGGTGGCAGACAGACCCATGCCAACCGCATTGATCAGAGAGGTTGACGTCGCCAAGGTCGGACACATTCCCAAAAGCTGAATCAGAACCGGATTATCTGTAATGATACCGGACTTAAAATAATCTCTGATTTTCACTTCAGCACCCCCAGTCTTAAGACCTGGACCACCTCAATCGCGGCATTTACACCGTTGATATACGCAGAAGAAGAAACAGTCGCGCCGGAGATCACCTGAATCTCTTCCTTCTCCGTCGGTGTTGTTTTTACAATTTTTGCTGTATCAGTCAGGCCGTTTACGCTGAATCGGAAAGTTTCATTGCTCTCCACCTTCATCCCGATCCCCGGAGTATCGGCGATAGAAAGGATGCGAACTGATTTGACCGCCCCTTCCTGATCGATGGCAACCATCATATCGATCACATCCGAATAACCGTTCGGCGTCACCCGCACACAATAGCCAATAGGCTGCGCCGCGGCATCCAGCGCAGTATAGACCTCCTGCACCGGAACACGCGCCTCCCCTAAAACGACCATCTTCTCGAACTCTTCGACCTCTTCAAATTCGGCAGCATCTTCCATTAAAGCATTGAGTGATTCATGCAGCCGTTCCTCCGCAGAGCGTTCCACAATAGGGGCGGTAAAGGAATGAACCAATGCCAGCATGACGCCGACAACCGCTGTAATGCCAAAGAGGGTCAGCGCCATACGCAGAAAATCAACCTTTTGTCTTTTTAGTCCAGAAGACATGACGCTCACCTCCAAAATTTTTCGGAATGGTCTTGGTATCCAGATAGGTCGCGAAGCAGTTCATGATCAGGATCGCAAAAGAAACACCCTCCGAATAACCGCCATAGTAGCGAATAAACACAGTGATCAGCCCACAGCCGATACCATAAATAACACGCCCCATCGGCCTGATGGGACTGGTGGCATAATCTGTCGCCATAAACAAAGCGCTCAGAAACAGCCCGCCGCTGAAGATATGATACTGCATATACTGCCAGGAAGAAATATCAGTATAACGGGGAAACAGCCATGTAATCACCGCTACCGTACCAATAAAAGAAACCGGGATATGCCAGGTGATCACCTTTTTATAAAGCAGAAAAATCCCGCCCATGAGCAGTAGCAATGCACTGGTTTCTCCCAGACAACCACCCACATTACCCAGTATGCAGTCAGCAATGGAGATCTTATCGGTGATGGTCACCAGCTCTCCTCCGCTATTTTTCAAGTATGCCAGCGGTGTTGCTGCAGTAAGACCGTCAAATGGGGTCACCCATTGACCGCTCATATAAGATGAAAAAGAAAGGAACAGAAATACACGCCCCGCGATAGCGGGATTAAAGATATTGCGACCCAACCCACCAAATAGCATTTTGACCACCACGATGGCAAAGAGTGCACCGATGGGAGGCAACCAAAGCGGCGCGGTGGAGGGCAGATTAAATGCCAGTAATACACCGGTCACGATTGCAGAGCAATCGTAAAGAGTTTGCTTGCGCTTTGTTATAAGGTTGTATAAGTACTCAAAGAGAACGCAAGAAAGAACGCTAACCAGGATCAAAAGAAACGCGTTCCACTTATAATAGATCACAGAGCCTGCCGCAGCCGGTGCCAGCGCCACCAGCACATATGCCATGATCTTGCTGACGTTACGGTGATCCTTAGAGTGCGGAGAGGAAGATACGATCAATTCTTTCATCCTTTATTTCCTCCCCTCTTACTGCGTTTTATTTCATTTATTTTTTGCTTGCTGATCCGCATATACTGAATCAGCGGAATTTTGACCGGACAAGTAAAGGAGCAACAGCCACATTCAATACAATCCGAAACATGGTATCGTTCCAGTTGATCATATTTTTCTGCTTTAGCATACTGCGCAATATAACTTGGCACCAGATGCATCGGGCAGGCAGAAACACAGCTTCCGCAGCGGATACAGTTTACATCCCGGTCAATCGCCAGCTGTTCCTTAGTCATACAGATCAAGCCCGAGGTCCCTTTAACCACCGGAACATCCAGTGAATATTGGGCAGTACCCATCATGGGACCACCCATAATGAGTTTTCGGGTAGAGGACTTATAACCGAAATAATCAAGTACTGCCGAAAAAGGAGTACCGATCCGGACATTGACATTTCCGGTCCGCTCCACACCATGCCCGGCTACCGTCACAATACGGCGCATCAACGGGGCGCCGTTAACAATAGCCCGATAGATGGCGATCACCGTATCCACATTCAGTACCAGGCACCCTACATCCGCCGGCAGTTTTCCGGATGGAACGACCTTGCCTGTTACAGCACGAATCAACTGCTTTTCGCCGCCTTGGGGATATTTGGTTTTTAAGATCACAACGCGGTTTCTATGCCGACCCAGCCGCTTATGTAGCAGAGAGATGGCATCTGGTTTGTTGTTTTCAATACCGATAAAAATATGCTCAGCACTCATGATGTACTGCACCAGCTTGATCCCGCCCAAAAGATCGTCGATGGACTCCAAAATCACGCGGTGGTCACTGGATAAATAAGGCTCGCACTCTGCGGCATTGATAACGATAGTATGGACCCGTCCGCGGGCGGAAGAAAGCTTCACATGCGTAGGAAAGCCTGCGCCGCCCATACCAACGATACCAGCCTCTCGGATCATATGGATCAGTTCCTCCGGGGACTTAGTGGTATAGTCCGGGCATGCCTCATGGAAACATTCAGCACGATTATCTTCAAAATCGTTTTCAATGATGACGGCAGGGATACGATTGCCGGTGGGGTGATTCCAATCACATATTTTCGTTACCGTACCGGAAACGGACGCATGGATCGGTGCGGAAACAGAGGCATCGCTATCGGCGATCTTCTGGCCAATTCGTACATAATCCCCCACCTTAACGCAAGGCTCACAAATAGCGCCGATATGCTGGAGTAAAGGATAGATCATTTCCTTTTGCGGCGGCAGTGTTTCGATGGGCTTGGAGCGGGTATTCTTATGCGGGGTCGGATGAACACCGCCATCAAAGCGGTGAATCCAGTTCAGCCGCATGCCATACCATACCGCCTTAAAATCAATTCCGCTACCAATGATAGACAGCACTGTGACAGCCAAAGCCAATGAAAAATGATAGTAGATTTCTGGTGGAATTTTCAGCCAGACATCCACCCGCGAGGTGATCAGCTCACTATTATTGAAATACAGTTCCCGGTTGATGCCAAAATAAATAACAAACAACACCACATAAACCAAGAGGAAAATGATTGATCCGGTAAACATGGACCGCTTACCGCCCTGCCCTTTTGCCCAGACCAGGATCAGTCCGCAAATATAGCAAACCAACCCAACATAGAACAGGAGCATCATAACATAAAGTATGGTTCCGAAAAGGCTAAATGAACTTAGTACACTTTCGAAATATTTTTCAATACCGCCCAGATCAACTAAAATGGTAAAAAGCGGATGAGTATTCTTTTCGCCGTATGCCACAATAGGATTTAAAGCCGGTATAAAAGCGGATGCTATCGTTACCAAGACTAAAATCTGCACATAAAAAAGATGGGTTTTAAAGTACCCGAGAATCTTTTTCATTTTTTCACTCCTTGATTACACAAAATCACAGTCTAATTATAACATAAAAGCTCCTAAAGCGCAACCTTATCTTTATGAACAAAAAAAGCCGGCAAACCGAGTGGTTTACTGGCTTTAATCTTGTTTTTTAACGTCTTCAATTAAAAAGCGCCTTGCATATGCAAAAGCGCTTAATAATATCAGATAGAGATCAATTCACTCATTTGATAGAGGTCCATAGGGAACTCTTTCTTCATGGTCAACGCATCCTGGATATCATAATCTACCAAGACATCCTTACGGATACCGACGACCCGGTTGCTTTGCCCTGCAGACAGTAATTCAACTGCATAAGCACCGTATTGGCTTGCCAAAACTCTGTCCCGACCGGAAGGAGAGCCGCCACGCTGAACATGACCCAGAACGGTAGCGCGAGTTACGATGCCGGTACTATCCTGAATATACCGGGAAAGCTCCTCCGCATGACCAACCCCCTCGGCAACAATGACAATAAAATTCGACTTGCCTAAAGAACGACCATGCTGGATCTTCTCGATTACATCCTCTTTGGAACACGTTACTTCCGGTACCATAACAAATGCGGCGCCGGTTGCAATGCCGGCGTGCAACGCAATATAGCCGGCATTACGCCCCATAACCTCAACTACTGAGCATCGTTCATGAGAACGCATGGTATCACGGATACGGTCAATCAACTCAGTAACACAATTAACACAGGTATCAAAACCAATCGAATAATCAGTGGAACTGATATCATTATCAATGGTACCCGGAATGCCGATACAAGGGATTCCGTGCGCCGAAAGATCGGCGGCACCGCGAAAAGAACCGTCACCACCGATGACAACCATCCCTTCAATACCATATTTACGGCAAGTGGCAATCGCCTTTTGCATGCCCGCCTCTGTTTTGAACTCTTTGCTCCGCGCAGAGAAGAGGGAGGTTCCGCCCATTTGAAGAATGTTGGAGACATCGCGAAAACCCAACTCAACAACATCGTCTTCAATCAGACCCGCATAGCCTCTATGAACGCCAATTACCTTAATTCCTTTAGCAAGCGCTGCACGGGTCACCGCACGTACCGCCGCATTCATACCGGGGGCGTCACCGCCACTGGTTAAAACACCTATTTTTTTTACCTTGGACTCCATAACAAAAAACCTCTTTAAAAATATATCAGTTAAAAATTATACACTATCATTACGCAAAAATCAATGCTATTTTACAACAATTTCCGACTCCCCAAGCACTCTTTTCAACTTCTGCAACAACTCCTCGCTGATCTCCACACCAAATTTATTCAATGTGGATACACTTTTTTTGCTATCAGCAAAATAGAGGATACATTCATGGATACCGGGATAAAAACGGAGCAGTTCCAGCACCTCTTCTGCTTTTTGACTATTGCGGCTGGGTAACTTAATATATAAGCGTTTGGTATTTGCCTGCAATTCCTTTTCTGTGGGATGGCGCAGTTCCTCTAAAAGCAGCTTGGTCCCTCGCACCTCATCCTGCTGGATCCTTCCACGCAGAAAAACCAAAGATCCTTTTACTATGGCAGTCCGCCACTTAGCATAGATCTTGGGGAACATGATTCCCTCCATTGCCCCGGAAATGTCCGAAAGCGTTAGATAACCCATCTCCTGACCGGCTTTGGTTTTGACGGTTTTATAAGAGTCCACCTGTGCAAAACACCAAATTTCCCGTCCATCCTCCGCATCCTCCGAGAGGGCAGCAGAAAAGGAGGTGATATCCTTACGTGCATAGATGTGACGATAAGGCTCAAAGGGGTTATCCGTCAAATGGATACCAAGCATTTCTTTTTCAAACGCCAGCTTGACGGACTTTTCAAATTCCGGTTGCGGTTCACGGAAAAATCGCTCTCCGCTTTCCGGCGCTTGCTCCAGCATGGAAAAAAGTCCGATCTGCCCTTCGATTTGATTCTTCTTCTCCAATGCCAGACTGTTCAAGAGCTGCTCATACACCATCGTCAGATGACGGCGACTGAACTGAAAACAATCAAAAACACCGGATTTGATCATACTCTCGATGGCGCGACTGTTGATATCATAACCCACGATACGGGAACAAAAATCAACAAAATTTTTATATTCCCCGTTCTCTTCACGCTCATTCACGATATCGTCCACCATCTTGGCACCAACATTTTTGATCGCCAGCAAACCGTAAATGATGCCATCGTTTGTCGCATGGAAACGGGAAAAACTTTTATTGATATGAGGCGGCAGGATCTTGATCCCCAAGCGGCGACATTCCTCAATGTATTCCGCTGTCTTATCAGTAGAGCCAATGACGCTGGTCATCAAAGCTGCCAGATAAGCGGTCCGGTAATGGGTCTTTAAATAAGCAGTCTGATACGCAACCTTGGCATAGCAGGTCGCATGAGATTTATTAAAGGCGTACTTGGCAAAATCGATCATCTGATCAAAGATGCGGTTAGCGGCATTCTTGGAAACACCACGGCGGATGGCACCGGGTATTAAAACATTTCCATTTTCATCCAGAGAACCGTTCAGGAAGATCTCCCGCTCCCGCTCCATCACGTCTCCTTTTTTCTTGCTCATGGCACGCCGAACCAGATCCGCCCGCGCATAGGAGTATCCCGCAAGAGAACGAACGATCTGCATCACCTGTTCCTGGTAGACAATGCAGCCATAGGTCACCTTTAAGATCGGCTCCAATTCCGGTGTCAGGTAGCGGACACGCTCCGGATGGTTCTTATTTTCAATATAAGTCGGGATGGAATCCATGGGACCCGGACGGTAAAGAGAGATCACCGCAATGATATCCTCAAATTCCGAGGGTTTCAGACGAGTCAGCACCTGACGCATACCGGGACTTTCCATCTGAAAAATACCGATGGTGTTTCCGCTGGCAAGGGTTCGATAGGTTTCGGGATCATGCAGCGGAATGTGGTCTATATCAAAATCCGGCTCTGTCTGCCGGATCAGTTGCTCGGTATCATGAATGATGGTCAGGTTTCTGAGACCCAGAAAATCCATCTTCAAAAGACCCAGTTCCTCCAGAGTCGTCATAGTGAATTGAGTTACATAAGAATCACCGTTCAGAGAAATGGGTACAAAGTCACTAACTTCATTTTCAGTAATAACAACGCCTGCAGCGTGGGTGGAATTATGGCGCGGAAAGCCCTCCAGACGTAACGCTTGCTTTAAAAGACGCTGGACCGTCTGGTTTGTTTCGTAGAGTTCCTTTAGTGCAGGTACATCATTGATGGCGTCCTGGAGGGTAATGCCCAGACGGAAAGGAATCATCTTTGCGACTGCATCCACTTCCCCATAGGAAATACCCATGGCACGCCCCACATCACGCACCGCCTGCTTTGCCGCCATGGTACCGAAGGTGACGATCTGCGCCACATTATCCGCACCATATTTTTCGATAACATAATCGATGACCCGGCTACGGTTTTCATAGCAAAAGTCAATATCGATATCCGGCATGGTAACCCGCTCCGGGTTGAGAAACCGCTCAAAGAGCAGATCGTATTCCATGGGATCGATATCGGTGATTTTTAAGCAATAGGAAACCAGCGAACCGGCGGCACTTCCTCTCCCCGGTCCTACCGGGATATCATTCCTTTTAGCATATGCAATAAAGTCACTGACGATCAGAAAATAATCTACATATCCCATGTCCCGGATCGTATTTAATTCATAATCCAAGCGTTCTTCTAAAGCGGAAGTGACCTCCGCATAACGAGAAGAAAGCCCCTTAAAGCATTGCTCTCGCAGATAGGCATAGCTATCTGTTACACCGCTTGGGAGCTGAAATTTCGGTAAGTGAAACTGCCCAAATTCGAAATCATAATTGCAGTCCTCAGCGATCTTTAAGGTATTCTCCAAGGCGCCGGGGTATTGCGCAAAAAGCGCCGCCATTTCGTCGCCGCTTTTAAGATAGAATTCATCGGTATCAAAGCCGGGGGCATCCTCGTCGTTCAGCGTTTTGTTCATCTGGATGCACATTAAAACCTTCTGTGTGAAGGAATCCTCTTGATTGATATAATGGGCATCATTGGTCGCTACCACCGGGATTCCAGTCTCCTCATGGATCCGCATCAGTCCCGGCAGGATAACCGCATCCTCTTTATAACCATGATTTTGCAGCTCCAGATAATAATCTGTCCCAAAAATACCCCGGTAACGTAGCGCTTCCTCTTTTGCGCCTGCATAATCCTCCTGCAACAGCTTTTGCTGCACCGATCCGCCAAGGCAACCGGACAAGCAGATCAATCCCTCATGGTACTGCTCCAGCAATTCAAAATCTGCCCGAGGTTTAAAATAAAAGCCCTCGGTAAAACCCTTAGACACGATCTTCATCAGATTGTGATACCCTGTCTTATTTTTAACCAACAGGATCAAGTGATAGTATCTGCTATCGAGATCATACTGCTTGTCCCGCCGGCCATGGGGTGCCATATAGATCTCACAGCCAATGATAGGCTTGATCCCTTCCCTGCGGCACGCCTTATAAAAGTCCACTACACCGTACATAACACCATGATCTGTGATCGCCAGGGCAGACTGACCCAAAGCCTTTGCTCGTGCCACCACCTCATTAATGCGGCAAGCACCGTCTAAAAGGCTATATTCCGTATGAAGATGCAGATGAACAAAATCCCTCATAGCACTATCCTTTTATATTTTTTGAGAAATCGATGATTTTATTCAGCTTACGGCTGAGACTGGGTTTACTGAGCCGCCCCTCGCAAAGAGCGGCAAGCTCTGTCAAATTACTGGTAGGATGTTCCTCACGCAGGATCGCTACATAAAGCAGGTCCTCCGGCAGAGCGGAGAGACCCACCTGCTCCTTGATCTTCTCAATAGCTCGGATCTGCTCCACCGCTTTATTCAGCGCCTTATCCATATTATAAGCGGCACAGTTATCGACGCGGTTATTATTATTGTTGGTCTCCTTCTCGATCTTCACATTCATTAGATCGAAAGCCGCCGTACGTGCCCCCAATATGTAAAGGAGGTCATGGATCTGCTGACTATCTTTAAGGTAGACCACATAGTTAGATCGTCTTACCACCATTTTGCAGGGGATCCGGTGATGATTCAATACCTCCAGCGTGGATTTGGCAGTCACATAATTAGAGGTCACCAGTTCGAAATGATAGCCGCTGACAGGGTCGCTGAAATATCCGCCAGTCAGCACCGCTCCGCGAAGAAATGCGATAAAAAGCTTCTTGGAGTTAACCGCCTGCTCATTCACCCGCAAGTCGTCCATTTTCAGCAGTTCAAAAAGGCGGATCAACGATTCTCCTTTCATGGTGGCGGTATAGGTAACTCCTGCCTCACTCA
This sequence comes from Eubacteriales bacterium, assembly GCA_045660845.1. Lineage (GTDB taxonomy): Bacteria > Bacillota > Clostridia > Oscillospirales > QAKW01 > QAKW01. The sequence continues at coordinate 12,117 of JAZREO010000084.1, read as the reverse complement.
TTTCAAAAAATGCACCGAGCAATGCAGCAGAAAGGCTCTGCAGATGGTTGACAACAAAGACATTTTCTGTCGATACCTTTAAGCAATCGCGGCTGACAAACTGACCAAACAGCGCCATTCCGTAAAGTTCCGCAACTTTGCAGGATTCCTCTTTTTCTTCAATTTTGCAGAGTTCCTCTTTTACATCAAAGCAAAAGGACACCTGCCTCAACTCCTTTATTTTTCAATATCACGGTGGATCACCGTTACGTTATACCCCAATTCTTCAATCAGTTCACCCATTCGCCGGGCAAAGGAAACGCTGCGATGCTGCCCTCCGGTGCATCCAAATGCAATGGTCAGACTGCTGCGTCCCTCATTATTATAGAGTGGTAAGGAATAGGAGATCAGATCCCCCAGTTTTTCAAACATTTCCTTAGCTTCCTTCCACTGAAAGACATAGTCGTATACCGGATCATCAAGCCCCGTCAGCGAGCGCAGTTCTTCAATGTAAAATGGGTTAGGTAAGCACCGCACATCCAAAAGCAGATCCGCATCATTCTGGGGACCGTACTTAAAGCCGAAGGACATGACGGTGACGCTCATATTATGGCTAGCTTTGCTGAACTTTTTGGTGATCAGTTCCTTCAGGGTCTTCGTCGATGAAAGAGAGGTATCGATGACAAAATCCGCCTCAGCCCGTGCTTGCTTCAGCATCTGCCGTTCCATGGAAATCGCCTTAGAAAGATCCCCCCCGGAAAGCTTATCCAGAGGATGTCTGCGCCGGGTCTCTTTATAACGACGCTTTAATACCTCATCAGATGCTTCAAGAAACAGTACCTGATAATTAATACCCATATTCTTCAGGGATTTTAATTCGCTGTATAAAGACTCAAAAAGCTCTCCGATCCGGCAGTCCACAACGATGCAAAGCTGGGAAAAATGAGCGCCGGGTCCGCAGCAGATCTCCACAAATTTGGTAATCAGCGACGGCGGCATATTATCGACGCAGTTATAACCAAGATCCTCAAATACTTCAATCGCTCTGGATTTCCCTGCGCCGCTCATACCGGTAATTACCATAATCTCCGGTAATTTAATCTTCTCCAAGGTACCGCACCTCACATTCCAGCTTTACTCCGAACTTTTCCATAACCGACTCTTGCACATGATCGATCAGCCGGCGCACGTCCGCACCGGTAGCATGATCCCGGTTAATGATAAAACCGGCGTGCTTTTCGCTGACCTCTGCGCCGCCGATCCGACAGCCCTTCAGCCCCGCATCCTCAATCAATTTACCGGCAAAATAACCCTCAGGACGCTTAAAGGTACTTCCGGCGCTGGGGAATTCCAGCGGCTGCTTCTCTCTGCGACGCTGCTGCAGATCATCGATCAATGCAAAGATCTCCTCGGAGTCGCCCGGATGCAGTTGCAGTTCCGTACTAAGAATAAGATATTCCGGATGGTGAATGAAAAAGCTGTCGCGATAGTTAAAATCATGGTCTTTGCCTTCCAGGGTATGAATGTCACCATGTTCATCCAGATAATGCGTACGCAAGACGACCTGATCCATCGTTCCGCCGTAAGCACCGGCATTCATAAAGACAGCCCCTCCTATGGTCCCGGGGATCCCATAAGCAAACTCCAACCCGGAAAAACCGCTTTTGGCTGCAAAGGAAGATGCCTTTACAGTTCGAACGCCTGCGCCAACCTTCATAACGCCGTTTTGATCCAGAGAAAGCTCTGTCAGACGGTCCGTTTTGAGGATCCAATCCCGACATCCGCTGTCACTCCCCAGTATATTGGAGCCATTTCCAAGATAAATCAGCCGTTTTCCCTGCTCCTTTGCCAGACGAATCAAAATCGCGCACTGCTCTGCAGTTTCCGGATAGAGCACCAGATCAGCAGGCCCGCCCACCTTAAAGGTAGTTAGCTCTGCCAGATTATTAGTCTCACTAAAAGAAATATGAAGTTTTTTAAATAAATTCTGCAAAGAATCCATAGATTACCTCATTAAAAATCAAATAAACTCAATTGAGCGCTGACCGGGATGTCGCCGAAAACGCCCTCCCGGTTCAAAAGATCACATACGGTAGTGGAAATACCCGCGTGAACACGAAACTCCTCCTGAGAGAAGACATCGCCCTCATCCCGGGCCTTCGCTATGTTATACGCCGCGGTCTCACCCACACCACTCAGCACGCTGAAGGGCATCCGGATCCCATCTTCCTCAATGGTAAAGGAGGTTGCTTGGGATTTAAAAAGATCCACCGGCAGAAAACGGATCCCACGCGCCATAGCTTCGATAACCACCTGATATGTATTGATCGTTTCATCGTCTTTTGCCGTCTTCGCCTTACCAAGATTTTCTAATCCGCGGATCACGCCCCGCAGATGATCCATCCCCTTCGCCACATCTACCGCGTTAAAGCCCTCCGGACGGACCGTAAAGGTAGCGCAGTAAAACTCCTTCGGGAAATGGATCTTATAGTAACCCAACCGCATAGCACCCATAACATAGGCGGCGGCGTGCGCCTTGGGGAACATATATTTGATCTTCAGGCAGCTGTCCAGATACCAGTCCGGAAGATCATGGCTTTTCATCGCTTCGATCATTTCGTCGGTCAACTGTTTCTTTGCCTTCCCCTTACGAACGATCTCCATGATCTTGAATGCCATACTGGGCTCTAGACCCTTATGGATCAGGTATACCATAATGTTATCGCGGGTACCGATAACATCCTTGATCTCGCACTTTCCTTCTTTTATAAGGTCCTGCGCGTTTCCGATCCAAACATCAGTACCGTGAGAAAGCCCGGAGATCTGCAGTAACTCGGAAAAGTTCTTCGGCCGTGCTTCCACCATCATCTGGCGCACAAACTTAGTGCCCATCTCGGGCAACGCTAAAGTACCGGTCTCGCAATCGATCTCCTCCGAGGTAACACCTAAGGCTTTTGGGCTGGTCAAAAGGCTGTATACCTCCGGATCATTCATCGGAATATCCGCAAATTTCAGCGGCGTCAGATCCTCCAGATGCTTCAGAAGGGTCGGTACATCGTGCCCCAGGATATCCAGTTTCAAAATAGTATCATGAAGAGAATGGAAGTCAAAATGCGTTGTCAGGATATCGGACTCTTGATCATCAGCAGGATGCTGGATGGGGCAAAAGTCATAAACGCTGTATTTCTTCGGAATAACGACCATACCGGCGGGGTGCTGCCCGGTGGTCCTCTTGATGCCTACGCATCCATCGACCCAGCGTTGCTCCTCTGCCTTATTCAGCTTCATTTCCTTGCTTTCCAGATATTTTTTCACATATCCGTAAGCAGTCTTATCAGCAAGAGTTCCAATGGTACCGGCTTTAAACACATAGCCTTCACCAAAAAGTTCTTCTACATATTTGTGCGCAGTAGACTGATATTCACCGGAAAAGTTCAGGTCAATATCCGGGACCTTATCCCCTTTAAACCCAAGGAAGGTTTCAAAAGGAATATCATGACCGTCTGTCTTCATTGGTTTTCCGCATTGCGGGCAATCCTTATCCGGCAGGTCAAAGCCGGAACCGACAGAACCGTCTGTAAAGAACTCACTGTGTTTACAATGGGGACAAATGTAGTGAGGTGCCAGCGGATTGACCTCCGAGATCCCGATCATTGACGCAGCAAACGAAGATCCTACTGAACCACGAGAACCCACAGAGTAACCGGCTTCATTGGATTTTTTTACCAGTTTCTGGGAGATCATATACATGACCGCATATCCATTACCAATGATAGAGGTCAATTCACGCTCCAAACGTTCCTCCACAATCTTCGGCAACGGATCGCCGTAGATATCATGAGCAGTCTGCCAGGCAATGGTGCGCAGTTCCTCCTCTGCCCCTTCCATTTCCGGGGCATGCATACCAAAGGGAATGGGAATCAGTTCCTCTACCATCTCTGCGATCTTATTGGGGTTTTCCACAACGATCTGATGCGCCTTTTCAAAGGGCAGATATTCGAATTCAGCCAGCATCTCCTCCGTTGTACGGAAATAGAGCGGCGGTTGATTATCCGCATCCTCAAATCCGTTACCAGCCATTAGGATGCGGCGAAATACCTCGTCCCTGGGATCGAGAAAATGAACGTCACAGGTGGCGACCACCATTTTATTCAGTTCCTCTCCAAGCTGGATGACCTTCTTATTGAAGTCCTGAAGCTCCTCCTCACTGGAAGCCATGCCATTGCGCAGCATATAAGCATTATTGGCAATCGGCTGAACTTCAAGATAATCGTAAAAAGAGGCGATCTTACGAATCTCATCCTCCGGCTCCTTCTTGACGATGGCTCTGAAAAGTTCGCCGGCTTCGCAGGCGCTGCCAATGATCAAGCCTTCCCGCAGACGCTCGATCTCAGAGCGATACATCAAGGGTCTACGATAAAAATGCTTAATATTGGATAGAGAGACTAATTCATAAAGATTTCGGAGACCGGTCTTATTTTTTACTAAAATAATAATATGATACCGGGGTGTTGTTTTCATTCGGTAGGTGCTCTCAGGATCAAATCCGGGAACAGTATCGTCAACCAGATAACCCTCAACCCCATAGATCATCTTCAAGCCGCAATCGCTGGCTGCCGCCTGCGCGCCGGGATAGTTCTGCAGATTGCCATGGTCAGTAATAGCAATAGCCTTATGCCCCCAGTAAGCGGCTCTGCGAACAAAATCTTCGATGGTATTGACTGCGTCCATTGCAGACATATTGGTATGCAAATGCAGCTCCACTCGCTTTTCGTCGGCATTATCCTGGCGGATTACATACTTTGCCTCAAAAATGCACTTTGCGTTGATGACATAATCCTCTTCATACTTATCATACATTGCCTGACCGGTGGCACCGATTGCCTTGCCCGGCTTCAATGCTCCGGAAAGCTCGTCTGCTTTATCTGCAGGAACCATGAATTTGAGGATGATCGAGCCGGTATAGTCCGTCACATAGACAGAAAAGCGGACATTTTTCTGATCCCAGGTAGATCTACTGTCGCATTTAAAGATATTACCCAGCACCGATACCGTACCATCCACTTGGTTGACCATATTCATCGCATAGAAATTCTTACCGATCCGATCACCGAGGATGGTCTTATCCGTTGGCTTAAAGGGAATCTTCGGCATTTCCGTCACAACCGGAGCAGAGCGGCGCCATTCACGCTTGACCGGCTCCCTGGGTGGCGGTGCAACAGGTGCCACCGGCGGCGGGGGAAGCTCTGCGGGGTCCGGTTCGGGGATCTCCTGCAAATTAGACTGATCCACCTGCGTAGCGCCGGCAAACTCCATCTTATAGGATGACGGATACCACTCGCGGAGAATCTCAGTCAAAGTATTCTGGACGCCTAAGGATTTCATAATATCCAGACCGCCATACTGCAGACAAATAGTCAGTTTGTCACCGTCCAGTAAGACAGTAGAATCATTCAAAAAACCATTGACGCCCCCATTTTTCCGCTTTGCACAAAGGACGATATCCGCCCAATGGTCAACAGAAAATTCCGCAGTTTGAAAGGATGGAATGATCTCCACCGTATTCAACTCATAGGTTTCTCTGATCTTTGCTTCTAATTTCAAAATATGGGAAAAAGGCACATAGCCCGGAAACTCCGCATGTGCCTTTATCATTCTATGCTCCTGATTGACCTCCACCTTTGATGCAAAAGCGCCGTCAAGCAGGCGCTGCTCTTCTTCATTGAAGCTGCAGCGTTTGAAAAAATGAAGTAGATTTTTATTTGCCATTTAAAACTTCCCTTGACATTTCCTGAATTTCTGCCATCAAGGCATCAAAAAGTTGGTGTTCGGGGACCTTTTTCACGATCTTTCCCTTTTTGAAGATGAGTCCTTCCCCATCCCCACCGGCAATTCCCACATCTGCCTCCCGTGCCTCGCCGGGTCCGTTAACAGCGCAGCCCATGACTGCCACTTTTAAGCCGCTGTGGTTTTGCTCCAGTGCTTTTTCCACCTGCTCTGCGATCTCGATCACTGGGATCTTAGTGCGTCCGCAGGTGGGACAAGAAACCAGCTGACAGGCGCCGTTCACCAGATCCAGCGCTTTTAAGATACGAAAGCCGGCATAGATTTCTTCTACCGGGTCCGCAGTTAGCGAGACACGGATCGTAGCGCCGATCCCATCCGCCAGCAGACTACCGATTCCGATGGCATTTTTGACCAATCCCATTTCCCGGGTTCCCGCTTCGGTAACACCCAAATGGAACGGATAATCGCAAACCTTATTCAGTAGCCGATAGGCGGCGATCATCTTACGTACATCGGAGCTTTTAATGGAGATCACAATATCATGAAAATCCAATCGTTCCAGAATACGGACATGGCGCATGGCACTCTCAACCATGGCTTCCGGAACCGGAGAGCCATATTTTTCAAGCAGTTCCCGCTCCAGAGAGCCGCCGTTAACGCCGATACGGATGGGGATGTTTTTTGCCTTACAGGCATCGACCACCGCCCGTACCTTTTCCTCGGAGCCGATATTGCCGGGATTGATCCGGATCTTATCTGCCCCCGCCTCGACAGAGGCAACTGCCAACCGATAATCGTAATGGATATCTGCAACGATTGGCATGGAGACCGCTTTTTTCAGACGTCGGATCGTTTCCAGGGACTCGCGATTCGGTACGCTCAGTCGCAAAATATCGCAACCTGCTTTTTCCAAAGCGATTGCCTGAGCGATAGCGCTGTCGTGATCCCCGGCAGCGGTATTCAGCATAGATTGAACATAGATGCGACCGTCACCTAAGGTGAGGTTGCCGACCCGAACCGTCCTTGACACGCTCCATCCTCCTAAAACAAATTTATAATATCTTTAAACGTCACTGCGATCATCAATCCCATCAATAAAACCAAACCGACACCGTTCAACGCCACTTCTACCTTGGGGTTGAGGGGCTTTCTGCGGATGGCTTCGATCAAGAGAAGCAGAATTCTTCCTCCGTCCAGCGCCGGAAAAGGTAAGAGATTCATAATACCGAGATTGATCGAGATAAACGCCACGACCATCAGCAAGGACGACAGCCCGTTGGAGGCGCTTTCGCCGATTGCCGATGCAGTCCCTACCGGACCGCTGACTTGACTATAGTCCGCTTCCATGGTAAAGATCGATCCAATAAAAGAGTAAATGGATCTTGACACGGAAACGGTATAACCAAAAGAATACTTAAAGACAGAGAAAATATCTCTTTTTTGGCCGTATACCTTAAAATCGGTATCATGAAATGAACCGAGATTATCCGTTTCCATCTTAGGAAACTGAACATTCTCCAGTTCTACCTTTTCACCGTCTCTCTTAACGGTCAGGTCAAAATCCTCCGCTTTGCTATCTTTACTCAAAGCATAGGAAATATCCATATAAGAAAAGATGCGATAACCGTCAATAGCGACGATCTGGTCCCCCTCCTGCAACCCGCCGGCGGAGGAAACGGCATCTTCATTAAATTTAGCAACAACGGTAGTGGGATAGGCAGAAATCGTTGCATTGATGCAGCAGATCAAAAGGAAGCCCATCAGAATATTCATTGCCGCACCCATTACCAAAACCAAAAAACGTTTCCATTTGGGTTTCTTGGTAAAGGCATTTTCATCATCACTATCGCCGTCTTCGCCCTCCATCTGAACAAACCCGCCGATGGGCAGAGCGCGGATGGAAAAGCGGCAGAGTTTTCCGTCCCGTTTGAAGAGCGCCGGACCCATGCCGATAGAAAATTCATGGACCTTGATCTTTGCCCAGATAGCAGTAAAGAAATGCCCTGCTTCATGGGATAAGATCAAAAGACCAAACACCAGTACAGTGATGACAATATTAAAAACTACCCGCATCAAACCCTACCTTCTTCATAAGACTTGCAGACCCGGATTCTTGCTAACCGGTCAGCCGCCAGGACATTTTCTAACACTTCCGCATCATCGGTGGGCGTTTCAGCCAGTGCATCTTCAACCAGCGTAGCGATCTCCGAAAAACGAATCTTTCCCTCTAAAAAAAGAGAAACCGCCTGCTCATTTGCACCATTTAAAACAGTCGGATAAAGACCGCCGGCGCGGCTGGCTTGCTTCGCCAGCTTCAAACAGGAAAAGGTTTCTTCGTCTGCTTGCTCAAAATGAAGGGTCTTCCCAAACAGAGAAAGAGCAAATTCCCCGCTTCTTACCCGCTGCGGATAGGTCAGTGCATATTTGATCGGCAGGTACATAGAGGGAACCCCCATCTGCGCGATCACTGAATGATCTTCAAATTCTACTGCCGAATGAATGATGCTTTCGCGGTGAACCACCACCTCGATCCGGTCATCCGGCACGCCAAACAACCATTTTGCCTCCATCCATTCCAGCCCTTTATTCATCAAAGTGGCGCTATCGATGGTGATCTTAGAGCCCATGCTCCAATTAGGATGCTTTAAAGCATCTGCCAGGGTAACCTGCTCCAGTTCAGCCTTCGTCTTGCCGAAAAAGGGGCCGCCGGATGCAGTTAGCAGAAGTTTGGAAATTTTATTATCGGCCGCGCCCTGCAGGCATTGAAAAATGGCGCTGTGCTCACTGTCTACCGGCAGGATGCGCACGCCTTTTTTTACTGCTGCAGGCATGACAATCTGCCCGGCACAAACGAGGGTCTCCTTATTGGCAAGACCAATATCTTTGCCAGCCTCAATGGCGGCAAGGGTGGGCTTTAAGCCAATCATCCCCATCATCGCCGTCACAACAAGCGATGCGTCGGGAGCAGAGGCGACAATACAGTTACCCTCCTCCCCTGCATAAACCTCGCAGGGAATATCCCGGAGTCTTTGCCTTAGTATCTCCGCACGCTCCGGATCATATACGCTTGCGATAGGCACCTGAAACGCACGGATCTGCTGTTCCAGAAGATCAATATTGCTGCCGGCGCTCAGCGCTGCAACACGGATTCCCAGATCCTTGCAAACCTGCAGCGTCTGGGTCCCAATAGAACCGGTGGAACCGAGAATTGAAATCGTTTTCATTTTGCGTCACCCAATAAAGCTTTGCGTATTCATCAGTGCATAAAACATCGGTGCAATAAAGATCAGACTGTCCATCCGATCCAGGATGCCACCATGACCCGGCAGAATCCTGCCGAAGTCCTTAATGCCATAGGAGCGCTTGATATACGAGAAGGAAAGATCACCGATCTGTCCGATCACCGTACAGCACAGACTATAGACCAGAACCAATATCCAATTAATAGAAACGCCGGTATAATTCTGATAGATCACACAGAATAGAAAATAGATCGCAATGGAAAATACCGCACCGCCGATGCATCCTTCAACGGATTTTTTGGGGCTGATATGCGGGAACGGACGGTGCTTGCCGATGAGGATCCCGGTCAGATAGGCGAAGATATCGGTACACCAAGCACTGCAGACAATACACAAAACCATGAAGAAAAAGCCATGATTTTCGATCCGGCGAATAAAAATAATATTGCTCAAAAAGCAGGTAATGACAAAGGTGACAAACATCGCCACCGTTGCCTCGCTGAATTTAGTCTTTTCAAAATTGACCATCAGCGTAATAAAGAGTGAAATAAGATAAATAAACGAGATGATGATCACACCGTAATAGGGGCTTCTATTAGGGTAGAGCAGCTCTCTCGCCAAAAAGGAAAGCGGAACCGCAGCACCGTAGACCAGACTGGGGATCCGTAATCTCTTTTTAGTAGCACAACCGGTGCAGGTCAGCGCCTCCCAGATACAGATGCAGATCAACGCAGCAATAGCGATCTCAAAAAATGGAGAAAAGGCGGAAATAGCAAAGAGAGACACAAAGATCCCTAAAATGATCAATGATGTCCATAATCGCTGAAGGAAATTCTCTTTCATACTCCGCCAAACCTCCTGTTCCTTTTCTGATAATCAATGATAGCCCGATCCAGGTCTGCCGGTTTAAAGTCAGGCCATAAAATATCGGAATACCAAAACTCCGCATATGCCGATTGCCAAAGCAAAAAGTTCGATAACCGTTTTTCGCCACTGGGACGGATCACAAGATCCACTGCACTGCAATCGTCAAAATAAAGCATCTTTCCGAAGGTGTCCGGCGTAATCTCCTCCAGGCTCATTTCGCCATTCTGCACCCGTCGAGCGGCTTCACGGGCAGCATGAGCAATTTCGTGCTGCCCGCCGTAGTTCATCGCTATATTCAGAGTCAGCCCCGGAAAGTCCTTTGTTGCAGTCATGATCCGCTGCATCTTTTCCAGCAATACACCGGAAAAAGCAGACATATCTCCGAGGAATCGAATGCGAACACGCTCCTTTTCAAAGGTATTCAGCGCATCGTCAATAAATTCTTCCAGGACCTTCATAATTCTGGAAACTTCCTCTTCCGGACGCTGCCAATTCTCGGTAGAAAAGGCATAAACCGTGAGGTTCTTCAAGCCAATATCACGAGCATAGTAGGCGATGGTCTTAAAAACCTTCGCTCCCGCCACATGCCCGGCATATCGGGGCAGCCCTCGTTTCTGCGCCCACCTGCCGTTGCCATCCATAATGATGCCCACATGCTCCGGAAGACGTTCAGGGTCTATTTTCAATGATTTTTTCTTTATCAGACTCAAATCAAATTCTCCTGCACAGCCGGATCAGACAGCCATGATCTCCTTTTCCTTCTCGGCGACCATCTTATCGATCTCGGCAGTATACTTATCGGTGAGCTTCTGAACATCGGTTTCGATGCTCTTCATCTCATCCTCGGTGATCTCATTTGCCTTCTGCTGCTTCTTAAACTTATCCAAAGCATCCCGGCGAACATTGCGAACCGCGACCTTGGCATCCTCGCCCAGCTTTTTAGCTTCTTTTGCCAGTTCCTTGCGGCGCTCCTCGGTAGGCTGAGGGAAGCTCAAGCGGATGATCTTACCATCGCTGGTAGGAGTGATGCCGATATCGGAGGCGAGGATCGCCTTTTCGATCTCCTTGACCAGGGAAGCGTCCCAGGGTTGGATCATCAGCATACGGGGCTCGGGAACGCTGACAGCGGCAACCTCATTGATCTTGCTGGATGCACCGTAATAATCTACACGCAGCCGATCCAGAACAGCGGGGTTGGCGCGACCTGCGCGCAAGCCTGCATAATCGTTGCCCAGAGCAACCAGAGTCTTTTTCATCTTGTCTTCAAATTCATTGTAGTTCGCCATGATCTTATTCTCCTTTATTGTCAATCGTTGTTCCAATGTCCTCGCCCATGACCGCACGAACGATGTTACCGGGCTCAGACATATCAAATACATAGATGGGAATGTTATTGTCGTTGCAAAGAGCAGCAGCAGCGCTGTCCATAACTCCGAGCTGATTTTTCAGAATATCCATATAGCGTATATGATGCAACTTCTTGGCATTGGGATCCTTTTTGGGATCAGCGGTATAAACACCGTCCACATTGGTCGCTTTAAAGATCACATCTGCATTGATCTCAGCGGCACGAAGAGCCGCGCAGGTATCGGTGGAAAAATAGGGGTTTCCGGTACCGCTGGCAAAGATGACAACATAGCCTTTTTCCAGATGGGAAATGGCGCGATTGCGGATAAAAGGTTCTGCGATCTGCCGCATTTCAATGGCGCTCATCACCCGGCATTCTACGCCGTTTTGAATGAGGGCATCCTGCACTGTCAGGGCGTTCATCGTCGTCGCCAGCATGCCGATATAATCTGCTCTGGTGCGATCCATCTGCTGATTGCTTCTGCCGCGCCAATAGTTCCCGCCGCCTACAACGATTGCGATCTGAACACCTTTTTCAACGCACTCCTTAATGTAGGACCCGATCTTAAGAACATAGTCAAAATCGATCCCGCTCTTCCCCGCACCCGCAAGGGCTTCACCGCTCAATTTTAAAAGGATTCTGCGATACGCAATATCTGCCATAAAATCCACACTCCTATAAAGGTATATTTTTAATTATTATAATATATTATAGCCCTATTTGTAAAGTAAAATATAAAAAAAGAGGTGATCGTTTTTGATCACCTCTTTCGTATTACCATCAGTTCATTTTCGTTACGATTTTAGGCACTCTTGCAATCAGTACCGCGGCAACGGCGGTAATTGCGATTTCCGGCAGCATATACATTCCGTTATAGACAACGCTGTAAAGGAA
>JAZREO010000083.1:0-1649 GCA_045660845.1 Eubacteriales bacterium | reverse complement strand
TTCCGCAATCAGACCATCCGCCATACGCTGATGATGGCGACCTGTCTGCCCAAGCGGAGATGGTTTACCGATAAGCCCGAGGATCGGGTGCAGCATTATTTTGAAAATCCCAGCAAGAATTCCCGTCCCGGAGGGACTGCCTTTTGCTACGACAGCGAGGGTTCCTTCGTCCTCGGTGCATTGGTAGAGCGCATGACCGGCATGACGCTGATGGAATACCTGCGGGTCAAGCTCTTCGATAAGATCGGCGTCGGGGAGACAGACTGTCTTCTTTGCCCCGGCGGTCATTCCTGGAGTGACTCTGCCCTCATCTGCAGACCCATGGATCTCCTTCGAGTAGCAAAATTCTGCATGGACAAGGGACGCTATGACGGCGAGCAGATCCTCAACGAGGAATTTGTCACCGCCGCCTGCTCCAAGCAGATCGACTGTAATTTCAAGGGACTTAACGACTTTGAGACCCATGGCTACGGCTATCAGATCTGGCGCTCTTACGATAATTCCTTCTTCTTTAACGGCATGGGCTGCCAGTTTGCCCTTTGCATCCCCGATAAAGATATCATTATGATCTATAATGGAGATAACCAGGGCAATATCCCTGTGGCCAAGAAGGTCGTCTTCGATTACTTCTTTAGCCTGATCAGTCGCCCCGCCGCAGAACCGATGCCCAAGGATGAAGAGGCTTATGGGGCGCTGATAGAATATGCGGAAACCCTGACCCTCTATGCGGCAAAGGGCGAAAAGCACGCCGCCATCGAGAAGGAGATCAACGGCGTTACCTATAAGATGCAGGAAAATCCTATGGGTATTACCAAGCTCTCCCTGGAGTTCCGGGAGAACGGCGGTTTCCTGCGGTATACCAACGCCCAAGGCGATAAGGAGATCCCCTTCGGTCTTTGCTGCAATGCCTATTCCCTCTTCCCTCAAAAGGGATATGCCGATCGGGTCGGCACCCAGGAAGGAGATCGGCTCTACCAATGCGCCACCTCAGCCGCCTGGGTAAGCGATTATCAGTTCTTCATCAAGGTGCAGATCATCGACACTTACTTTGGAAACTTCAACATCAACCTGGGCTTTGACGGCGATAAGATCGGCGTTCGCATGATCAAGACTGCGGAGGATTTCCTTGAAGAATACGAAGGATTTGCCGGCGGTATAAAAGAATAAAAAAGCAAAATAAAAATGGGTGCAGAGCACCCATTTTTATTTTGCTTTTGTTTCGCAGTAGCGGCAGCGATAGATCCGCTTTTCCTTATCGGTCAGCCGGAAGATATGGGGTAGTTCCTGCTCCGTGGTGGTAACACACCGTGGATTTTTGCAGAAGATAACATTCCGCAGCTCATGGGGCAGGGCGATGGATCGCTTCTCCACCAGGACGCTGTCCTTGATAATGTCCACCGTCGCATCCGGGTCCACATAACCCAGAATATCCATATCCACGGTAATATCCGCACCGATCTTGATGATATCCTTGCGTCCCAGTTTTTTACTGCCGACATTCTGGATGATCGCCACCGGGCAATCCAGGCGGTCCAGCTTCAGCAGGCGATACAGTTCCATCCCCCGTCCGGCGGTGATATGGTCGATAACAATACCGTTTTTGATCGAATCTATATTCATACTTTCACCTCCAGCAGCTTGAGGATCAG
>JAZREO010000082.1:0-2295 GCA_045660845.1 Eubacteriales bacterium | reverse complement strand
GCTTCTGCAGACCAGTACCCACGTTTCCAAAAATACTGCCGAAAGCCATCTGTTTAAATTCTATAAGAAGATCGACGATGTGCGCAATCAGTATTTTGACGGCCTGATCATCACCGGCGCGCCGGTGGAGCAGATGCCCTTTGAGGAGGTGGAGTATTGGGAGGAGCTTTGCCAGATCATGGAGTGGAGCAAGACTCATGTTCATAGTACCTTCCATATCTGCTGGGGCGCCCAGGCGGGGCTTTATTATCATTTCGGGATCGATAAGCAGCCCCTGCCGGAAAAGATGTTCGGCATCTTTCCCCATAAGGTGGATTATAAGCGCTCGATCCTCTTCCGGGGGTTCGACGATACCTTTATGGTCCCCCATTCCCGCCATACCACCGTCAGCCGGGCGGACATTGAGGCAGTGCCGGATTTGAAGATCCTGGCATCCTCCAAGGAGGCGGGGGTCTATGCCATCTCCACCAAGAAGGGCAGGCAGATCTTTATTACCGGCCATTCAGAATACGATGCTATGACCCTTCATAACGAGTATCAGCGGGATCTGTCCCAGGGAAGACCCATCAGCATTCCTAAAAACTATTATCCTAAGGACGACCCCAAAAAGAAACCGTTGGTTACCTGGCGTTCCTGCGCCAATCTGCTTTATAGTAATTGGCTCAATTATTTTGTCTATCAGACGACACCCTATGATTTAAATAAGATCAAATAAGGAGTATGACAATGAATAAGCGTATTCTGGCAATTTTATTGATGTTGGTCATGAGCATCACCATGCTGGGTGGATGTAAGTCAGTAGATCAAGAGGAATCTGCCTATAACGATGTGGCGATGGAATCCCCGGACGAAGAAAAGTCAGAAGAACCGGGGGAAGAATCTGAGACTCCCTCATCGGATGAAAAGCCAAAAGGAGAGCAATCGGAAAAGGAAAATCCATCCAAGGAAGAAACGCCGGACAAGGATCAGGAAAAAGAAGAGAAGCCCCAGCAGCAAGAGCAGCAGGAGACTCCTTCCAAACAACCTGATACCCAGACGCCGTCCACCAAGCCCTCTCCCGAGGAAGAGCTGGCGAACTTTTATGAGAATGGTGTATCCTCCACAGCCATTGCCTATACCGGCAAAAATACCAGAGCTGAGAATTATAGTGTTTCCAAACCCATCTCGGTCAAAGGGGGAGATACGATCACATTTGGTCCTGCCTCCTCTGCGCAGGTGGTGCAGGGCTATGCGTATAACGATAGCGGCAAGCCCATCGAACTGATCAACGCATCGGTCCTGAAGGAGGAAGCCACTTTTCTCGGCGGAATGAAGATCTATACCTATGAGGTCCCCGCCGGGGCAACGATGGTCAAAATGAATGTCCATAACAGAATCAGGGGCGATTTCGTCGTGGCACGGAACCATCCTTTTGATCTGAAGAGCTATTCCAATTTAAGTGGAACGCCTGCAGATTTTGTAGATGATGTGCTGAAAGAGAAGGTGGGACTGTTTGTGGGCGATTCCATCTGCAACGGCAGTAAGGATACCGCAGGCAGAGGATGGGCGACCCGAATCGAAGCGCAGACCGGTCTGATTGCAATCAATAACGCCAAGGGCGGCATTTCAGTCTCCAATGTTCGTCCCCAAGGGACGGTACTGAGCCGACTGATGGAAAAGAAGGATCAGGACTTTGAGTATGTGGTCCTTCATGGCGGCGTCAATGACGCATGGTCTCTGGCGGAGGTTGGCGAGATGGATGAGGGCTTTGATCCGGTTGCTTTTGATCAAACCACTTTCGCCGGCGGTCTGGAATTGCTGATCTATAATGCCATCAAAACCTATGGTGATAAAGCGGCCATCGGCTATCTGGTCAACTTCAAAGCCCCTGCCTGTGGTAAGGGCACCGTTTCGGATATGAGAGAGTACAATAAGGTGGCAATGGAGATCTGTAAGAAATGGGGGATCACCTATTTTGATATGTATAACCATGAGGAGATTACCCTGAAACTGAAGATGGATACCACCGCCCATACCCCCGACTATATTCATCCCAGTTCTTCCGGCTATGATGTGCTGACTCCTTATATTACCGACTATATGCGTCAGATGACACCCTGCTCCGCGGAGATGCTGAAAAAGATTTTAGGCTAAGCGCCTCACGTTACTTTAAAGAGATCCCCCGTATTTTTCTGTTGAAAAATGCGGGGGATTGTGCTATGATAAGTGTTGATTTTGGGAAGAAAAGGAGGAAAGAGGCGTGCGGGATTATTTTCAGGGCTTAAGAGCCGGTCTGCCGGTGGGACTGGGTTATTT
>JAZREO010000081.1:0-1979 GCA_045660845.1 Eubacteriales bacterium | reverse complement strand
GCCTGCTGACGCAGGCTAACTGCTTGCCGACCGCTCCGCACTGCTCGCGGTACCCGCCTGCGCACCATCCGGCTACAAAACAGCCGCACCGGGCTGTTTTGCTTTACGCCGTCTGCCCCCTTGGGGTTCAAATCCCTCTTTCTCTCGACAAACGAACAAAAATCCGGTATCCAAAAGGATACCGGATTTTGTTTGGCGGAGAAAGAGGGATTTGAACCCTCGCGGCGGTTACCCACCCTACGCCCTTAGCAGGGGCGCCTCTTCGGCCTCTTGAGTATTTCTCCGTATAAGGTCAAAGATATCATTTAATTTGCTCAATTATTATATCTTAAACTCTTTTGATTGTCAAGGCGAATTTTTAATCTTTCTGAAACTTCTTTTCCCCCTTGTGTTCCTCGGTGATTTCTATTATAATTATGACAAAAGAAAGGAGTATTATTATGATCATTGACTCTCTTGGTGACCTTTTGGTCCTCTTTTATTTAATGATTCCTGCCGTATCGCTCATTTGGTTCATTACCAGTCTGATTTTCTTTTTGCTCCGGCGTAAGGGGACCCCTGCCCGAAAATTCTGGCGCATCCATATGATCGTCTCTGGCATTATTACAGGTGTGACGTTAGGAAGTATTATTCTTTATATTGTGCTGTTCCTTGTGAGTATCCATCTCTCCGGAATGTAAGGAGGCATCATGAACGATAAAACCTTCCGCATCCTCCTGATTTCCTTGGGGGCAATCTGTCTGCTACTAACGGTGGCGCACATGATCTACGGTGCTTTAGCATACCCCAACAGCTCTGTGATCCAGTTCATTCTCAAGGAATGGTGGTGAGACGATGAAGTTTTTTAAACAGCTTATCACCCTCCTTTTGATCGTCGCCTTATTTCTTGGCTTCAACGGCGGTCTTTACATCCTATTCACCGGCAGATGCACCACCAATTTCGGCACCGCCTTTCAGCCCAAAGCCATCCGGGTGGAGCAATACCTCCCCCATGCAGAGGACGCACAGATCGTCCGGATAGACTCCACCTATAAGATCCACGAAAATATGCCGGTTTTAGACGGAGCCACCGCTTTGCTGCCGATCTATTCCGCCGTTGCCAACGCCTTGTATCCCCAAGGCTCCTGCGTATTTGACGGTGAAAACTTCACCAAAGAAAGTTGTATCCAATACCGCAACACAGTAGGTGCCTATAAAGCAGTGGTGGACGGCGATGCCGACATCATCTTCTGCGCTGCCCCCTCCGATGCGCAGCTCGCCTACGCCAAAGAAAAGGGCGTGGAGCTGAAGCTGGTTCCCATCGGTTATGAAGCCTTTGTCTTTTTCGTCAACAGGCAAAACCCTGTGGAAAGCCTGACCCAAGAGCAGATCCGCAGCATCTATGCCGGCGAGATCTTAAACTGGTCGGAGGTGGGCGGACCGAACCGCCCCATCAATCCCACCACCCGCATTGCGGGCAGCGGTAGCCAATCTGCTATGCTGCGTTTTATGGGGGAAAAACCGATCGGTGGTAAATCCCCCTTCGCCTTTTTAGGCGGCTCCATCGGCTATTCCTTCCGCTATTATTTAGACGGCATCGTCGGCGACGACGGTGTAAAAATGCTCTGCGTTGACGGCATATACCCCAGCGCAGAAAACATCCGTAACAGCAGTTACCCTATCATTAATCAATTCTACGCCGTCTGCCGGGCAGACGACTCCAACGAAAATACCGACGCCCTGATCGACTGGCTGCTTTCTGAGGAAGGTCAGCAGATCATCAATCAATGTGGATATATTGGTATAAAATGAGGAGAATATTCATGGACTACAAAGTTTTAGGCAAAACCGGACTAAAAATATCCCGCATCGGCTTCGGCGGGATCCCCATTCAAAAGATCGACGCCGCCGGCACCAAAAAGCTGATGCGTCAGCTGGTGGACGCGGGGGTCAACTATATCGATACCGCCCGAGCATATACCGTCAGTGAAGAATTTTTA
>JAZREO010000080.1:0-7645 GCA_045660845.1 Eubacteriales bacterium | reverse complement strand
GATCGCAGCTCTGGGTCATAAGTACGAGTCCACTGTCACCGCTCCCAAGTGCGAGGCAGAAGGCTATACCACCAATGTCTGCTCCGTCTGCGGCGATACCTATAAGTCCGACATCGTTGCAGCTCTGGGTCACAAGATGGTTGAGACCGAAGCAGCTGTTGCTGCTACCTGCACCACCGCTGGTAAGGAAGCTGTCCGGACCTGCGCTAACGAGTGCGGCAAGACCGAAGGCGGCGCTGAGATCGCTGCTCTGGGTCATACTGCTGGCGAGGGTGCTACCTGCACCGAGCCTCAGACCTGTACCGTATGTGGCGCTGAGATGGCTCCCGCTAATGGTCACTATGATGCAACACTCGAGGGTGACAAGATTGTTTGCGGCGTTTGCGGCGAGACAGTTGAAGTTACCGGTATGGTTGAGTTCGGCGGCAATATCTACTATGCAAAGAATGGTGTTCTTGCTAAGGAGCAGGTTTACATCAGTGCTGCTAGACTTAACGGCATGACCATCGATGGTGTTGCACTGAAAGCAGGCGAGTATCTGTTCGACGCTGAGACTGGTATTCTGGTTGACGAGAAGTTGGCTGAATGGGATGGCCATGAAGGTCTGCACTATATCGTCAACGGTCAGCCTTCTGGAGCTGGTATGGTTGAAGTTGATGGCAACATCTACTACATCAAGTCCAGCGGTAAGGTTGCATATGGTCAGGTTTACATCAGTGCTGCCAACCTCAATGGTATGACCATCGATGGCGTTGCACTGAAAGCTGGTCAGTACTTGTTCGATTCCGAAACTGGTATTCTGGCAAACGAGGTATTTGCTACCTGGGGTAGCTATACCGGCCTGCACTATATCGTCAATGGTCAGCCTTATGCTGCTGGTGCGATTGAAATGGATGGCAACATCTACTATATCAAGTCCAGTGGTAAGGTTGCTTACGGTGCGGTTAGTGTATCTGCCAATAAGACAAACGGTCTTTTGACTGCAGGTACCCATACCTTTGATGCAACCACCGGTGTACACAGCGACGAGTGCGCTCGTTGTAAGTAAGCCAACTCCATAAACGCTGAGCGTTTCATGAAGTAAATTAAATATCTATGCGGTTAGGGCGCAAGCCTTAACCGCATAGATTTTTTAGGTGAAAATAGAGTGATAATTGTAATGATTTTTTAAGCCGGGGAGCGCTATTCCTAAATTTTCCATTGACTTTTCAGAAAGGATGGTGTATAATCGTTACAGATTGTAACCATTTTGTAACCATTTTGAAAGGAGGTGCACCATGAACCCGGCTGCAAAAAGTATTTTAATAACCATTTTCAGCGTGATCTATGGGATCGGTCGGTTTATTTATAAGACCGGCTGGGTGATCGAGAATGTGATCCTGACCATCTCTCGCTTTACCCTGCTGCCGCTGCTGCGGTTTTTGAGAAAGTGCACCCCGAAGAATATCTTTAACTTCGTCTGTACTGTGGGCGAATGGGTGATGAAGGTGGCGGTCTGGGTCTATGCTCATACCATCCGGCTGGTAGTCTGGGCGGCGCACAGCGTCGTATCGGACTTTGCTTATTGGGCGCCGGTCTTCAGCGGCATAGCGGTCATTGCTCTCCTGATCTTCTTCCGTAACTATACCGTTGCCCTGGAGGTGACTATCGACGATGAGGTGGTCTCCTATGTCCAGAACGAAACGGAATTTTCCGGCGCAGTCACCTCGGTGGAAAAAAACCTGGCGGAGACGCTGGGCGAGAACTATACCATGTATACCGCCCCCGAGTATCAGTTTGTTTTTGTCAAGAAGAATAAGCTGCCGGATCCCGACAGTCTTTATGCGCAGGCCTACCGGGCGGTGACGGAGGAGATCGGTCACCATTACGGTCTTTATGTAGACGGTACGCTGGTAGCCGCCGCCGAGCAAAAGGCGACCATTGAAACGGTGCTCAACGAGCTGAAAAAGCCCTATGAGACCGGCGTGGAAAATGAGCGGATCGAATTTGTCAGCAATGTGGAGGTTCGGACGGGACTGTTCTCTCCGGGCGCGCTGAAGAATGTGGAGGAGCTGCGGGCGTTGTTTGAAGGCTCCACCAATCCCCGCTACTATACCATTGAAGAAGACGATTACCTCAGTGATATTGTGAAAAAGACCGGGGTCTCCCGGCAGATGCTCTACTATCTCAATCCTGAGCTGGACGAACGCCGGCTGGTGCCCGGGCGTAAGGTACTGATCTCCACCCCCGATGTTTATTTGGGTGTTAAGGTGGTGCGGACCATCACGTATGAAGAGGAGATCAGCTATTCCACCACCCGTATCAAGGATAACAGTCTGTATGTCAACCAGACGAAGGTCAAGACCGCCGGGCGGAAGGGAAGCAAGACCATCACTGCGGAGGTCACCTATGTTGACGGTGTTAAGACCAATACCGATATTATTTCCTCGGTGGTCACCCGTGAGCCGGTCACCCGGGAACTTTACGTAGGTACCAAGGACTATCCCACCTCTTATTCCTCCCTGGCAGGATCCGGAGCTTTTATTCGCCCCATCGGCGGTGGATATACCTCCTGTGCCTACGGCGGGTATCCGGGACATAAAGGCGTTGACCTGACCATGAGCGGTGCCTACGGCAAGGCAGTTTACGCTTCTGCCAGCGGTACGGTCATTCAGGCGGGTTGGTCCGGCGGCTATGGCATTATGGTCAAAGTCCGCCATAGCAACGGCTACGAGACTTGGTATGCGCATATGAGCTCCAAGCTGGTCTCTGTGGGCGACAAGGTCACTCAAGGTCAGCAGATCGGTCGGATCGGCTCCACCGGCAATAGCACCGGTCCCCATCTCCATTTTGAATTGCGGATCAATGGCTCGCCGGTCAATCCTATGCGCTATATTTAGAGAAGGTTTGATGAAAACCTTCTCTTTTTTGTTGCATGAGCGGTATTCCTGTGGTAAAATAACGATGTATGATATTCAAGAAGGAGGTCGGGTCATGATGGATCTTTTAGGCGGAAGTGCGATTTTGCGCGGCTGCCGCCGGATCAGCAATAAAATTAAAGAAACGGCTCGGCAAAGCCTTTTGTTGGGCGCCCGCCTCCGGCGGAACGCCATGGAACAGTCCCGGATGGCGGCTGCTATGAACAGGGTCCATCCGGTAGAGTGTGCGCTCGGCGGGATCCGTCGCAGTAGTATCCTTAGCTGGCTGTATCAATATTGGGGCAACCTCTGCGCTGGGCGGGTCAGCGAATTTTTGGTGCTGCTGACACCGCTGCTGGGTATTTTGGCGGTGCGGATGGCGCTGGCGACCCGCTATATAGTGGCGGGAGGACTGCTCCTCGCGCTGGGTCTTTGCTGGCTGCTGCTGGCGCCTAAACATACACTGGCGGATTGGCTGAGCGGTTCCCTGCTCGCCAAGCGGTTTTCTCTCCCTGTTGGCGCGGCGCGGCGTTCGGTGACGATTTATTTAGGCTGCTGCGGTGCCATCGGCGGTGCAGTAGGCTGGTATGCCGGCGTTTTTATGGGGGTTGGCGCTGCGGCGTTGCTGACGGTTCTACCGGTCATTTTCCGGGTCCCCCCTGCCTGGATGGTCTGCCTGCTGCTGGCACTTCTTCCTTTGTGCGGGACAAGCGTCTGCTGGGTAATGAGCATGGCGGTGGTTGGGGTATATTTCCTCGCCCGTGCCTTCGGCGAACAGCAGGGGAAGAAGATTGACGGCGTTGATCTTCTCTTGATGATCTTTCCGCTATTTTGCGTTGTTTCCGCCGCCTTTTCCTTTGATCGGGCGGATTCCATCAAGGTGATCGTCATGTGGCTGGGGCTTTACGCCTGCATACCACTCTTGCGGCGGATCATCAATACCAGAGCCCGGCTGATCGGGGCGCTGACGGCATTGACTGTCGGAGCCGTCTTTGCCGGAATTTACGGGCTATTCCAATATTTTTCCGGCATGGTGGACACCACCTGGACCGACACATCCCTCTTTACCGACCTGCAGCTGCGGGTATACAGTACCTTTGAAAACCCTAATGTTTACGGTGAATTCCTGCTGCTCCTCCTGCCGCTGGTGGCAGGGCTGGCGCTTTATTATAAGGGATGGCGGCGGTATCTGCTGCTGGCTGTGGACCTCTTGCTGATGATCAATATGGTGCTGACCTATTCTCGGGGCTGCTATGTGGGCATTATGCTGACGGCGCTGGTCTTTTTATGGAACTTCAGTAAAAAGTGGACCGTTGCCGCCGGGGTGCTGGGTGTGCCGCTGGCGATCCTGCTGATGCCGGAAAGCGTGTCTGCCCGGATCCTCAGTATCGGTAATATGAGTGACACCTCCACCGGCTATCGTTTGAAGATCTATATCGGGACTCTCGCCATGCTCGCCGTCTATTGGTTCGGCGGCGTGGGCGTCGGGGAGAAGGCGTTCAACGCCATCTATCCCTATTATGCCATGACCGATGTAACCGCCTATCATTCCCATAGCCTGATCTTTCAGTCGGTGGTGTCCTTTGGCATTGCCGGACTAATGTATCTGGCGGCGATCTTTAGCATCTATCAGCGGCGGATGGATACTGCGCGGCGGGTAATGCCCCGCAGGGACAGACTGCTGATACTGGGCTTCGGCTCGGTGTTCTGGGGACTGCTGGTGCAGAGTGTCTTTGATTATACCTGGTATAATTATCGGGTGTTCCAATTGTTCTGGGTCGTGCTTGTGCTGGGCTTCGCTGCAGCGGAGGTGCTGCACCCGGCGAGAGAGGAGAAATGAAAATGATAAAAAGACGTTTTACCTGGCTGGACGGTGTCATCTGCGGCGTGCTGATCCTGGCGATCATCGCCGGTGCCGTCTGGTATTTTTCAAAAGATAATACGGCCTCCGGCAGCGATCTTAAAGACTATGAGGTGACCCTGCGGTTCACGAAAGCAACCTCCCAGCCGTTTGATTATTACCAGGTGGGCGATACCCTCTATTTCCAGAACCGTATTGCGGTGCTGGGTACCATCACCGGGCTGAAAAACATCGAGCGAAAATTTGAGGAATATGATTCCGAGAACGGACGTTATGTGGCGGTGGTGGACCCGGAGCAGCAGATGGTGGAAATGACGGTGCTGGTCCAGGGCGCGGTGGTGGACGGCAAGTTCACTGTAAACGAGCAGAATTTCCATATCGGGCAGATCTTTTATCCCCAGTCTGATACCACACGCTCCATTATGACCGTCTGGGATATTGAGGAGGTGCAGGCATGAGGCTGATAGACGAAAAAGGACGTTTGTTTGGTAAGCTGAATATTTTCGATCTGCTGATCCTTCTGCTGGTGATCGTGGGCGTGATCGGCATGGCCGCCCGCCTACTGGTTTCTAAGGAGCAGGGGGCTCAAGCGAAAACTGCCACTTATCAGCTGGAGATCGTCGGCGTGGAGGAATGTTATACCACCGCCTTTCAGGTGGGGGATCCTCTTTATGAGGCAGGAGTACAGATCGGGACGATTACTGCGGTGAAGGTTCGCCCGGCAGAGGTCTCCCGGCGGATGCCCGACGGCTCTGTCAAGCTGGTGGAGCGGGCGCTGTATTATGACATCGACCTGACCTTCACCACCGATCAATTTAATCTGGACAGCGGCTATCATGTGGATAGTCAGGAGATGCTGGCAGGCACCTCCCATCTCCTCAGCAATGGCTTCGCCACCGCAACAGCGGTGGTGCGGACCATCGAGATCACGGAATAAAAAAAGCCTTGAAACCGATTTCGGTTTCAAGGCTTTTTATCCTTCCATCTGCTTGCCTAAAAACAAGGCTCCGGCATAGAGGAGCTTTTCCTCCGTCTCGGAGACCCGCTTTTCGGCGGTATCCAAGAGTCCGATCATTCCGACGATATCCCCACCTGCCAGAATAGGCCAGGAAGCAGAGACCTTCAACTGCCCCTGATCCCGTAGCAGCGGGAAGGCGGCATGGTCACCGTCTGCCAGGAAGGGCTTGCGGCTGGAGATGACCTCCTCGCAGCGAGTGCTCAGCGGCTTATCCATGGCGTCCCGTTTGCCGGCGCCGGCAAAAGCAATTACATTGTCCCGGTCAGTGATGACGCAGGCAAACCCGGTCACTGTCCCCAGCGCCGCCGCATATTCCGCCGAAAAGGCGGAAAGTTCGCTGATGGGCGAGTATTTCTTAAAGATGACTTCCCCATCCTTATTGGTGAAAATTTCAAGAGGATCGCCTTCTCTGATGCGGAGGGTACGACGAATTTCTTTAGGAATAACCACCCTTCCCAAATCATCTATACGCCTAACTATACCTGTTGCTTTCATATATTTACTCCTTTTCTCTACTCTAAAATGTGCCGAAAACCCAGTGTTTATGCGGGTTTTCAGGATTTATTGATTTGCTCAAATCACATCTCGACCAAGCCAATTTTACCCCTTTTTTCGTTTGTCCCAGTTGGACATAAGGGGTTAGAGGACTTGGGACGAGTTGTTGTTTTTGTTCTTTGTTAGTATCACACTTTTTGTAGAAATTATGAGTAGAATTTCCAATTGTTTTTAAATTTTTATAAAGAAAAGGCCCCTCAAACTATGCCTTTAGTTACTATAATAGTATTCGCATACAAATAAAAAACAAACCTACACTTTTCAGAAAGGATAGGTTCATCTTTTTTAACTCTTCGAATGTGATTAGATGCTTGATCGACACATTTATAGTATTAATGAACAACATCACAGTAAATCATTACGTATTCAAAAGCATACACATTCTTAATGAACAGTGTCAAGGACGCATCCTTGCGTTGTAGGGTGGATCGGTCTGCGTTTTTCTCATAGCGAATATCGGTTACTGTGTATGAGAAACGATTACCTTCCATATCTGTGAAGAAAACACTATCTCCCACAGAAATGTCACGGTAAAAGTCGTACTGGCCTTTTTGTGATGTGCCACCGATCTGCATAGTACGATCATATACACTTCCGCTGAATTTGCAAGGGCATTTTGCGGGGTTTCCCCATTCAGCGCAAACCGGAAGAGCTGACTTGAATCGTGGGAGTTCCAATATTCCCACAAAGCCTGTTCCGTCAATGGACAGGGTTGACATCGCATTATCTCTGCGTTCCTCCGGGACGGCACCTTGCGGTTCGGGGATTAGCTCACGTATTACGTTTACGTATTCCTTTACTTTTTGCTCAGACGTATGAATATTCCATTGCCACGCAAATAAGAGTACTATTGCAGCCGCAAGTAAGCACACGCCGATAATTATTAGAATTTTTCTTATAACATCTTTTTTTTGGCTCATCATACGCGATTTTTCTTCCCCGTGATTCCTAAGATAATAAGCATACTGCCGGAGACAATCATCAGAATAACCCAAAGCAAAATATTCGAGGTATCACCCGTCTGGGGTGAATCGGGATTATCGGGAACATCCCGATTTAATGTATTAGTTAGCACAAATGAAGTTTCCCGTTCCTCGATGGTCATGGTGTATCCCGTTGGAATATTACGCTCGACAACTTTCCAATCCGAGCCATCGTCTTTTGCAGACCAAGTATATGTCCAGTGATTATTTTCTGAAAGTGTTACCGTTTGATAGCTTGTACCGTTACGGAATATTTCGACTTCTATCGTTGTAGGACGAGCTGAACTTCCGCCGTCACCCTTCCAAAGCTTTAATACCTTGAGTTCTATTT
>JAZREO010000079.1:0-1039 GCA_045660845.1 Eubacteriales bacterium | reverse complement strand
TCTCGGTGGACGATGAAGTGGCTGAGCTGGGCAAGATCAACTGTCCCAACTGCGGCGAAGACCTGGAGTTCGACCTCAACGATCTTGAGGAGTGCGACGGGGATTGCTCCTGCTGCGGCGAAGAGTGCGACGCTGAGTAATTTGAAATGAGAAAAGCCGACCTTCGGGTCGGCTTTTTTATTGACTTAAAAGAGCAGAGGGAGTATAATATTAAGTTGAAAAATAGTGATGCGAGGTAAAAATGCTTCAAGAAGTTCTCAATGAAAAATTAAGCGCCATGAATGATCGCCAGCGGGAAGCGGTGGAGTATACCGACGGTCCGCTGCTGATCTTAGCCGGTGCCGGCAGCGGGAAGACAACGGTGCTGATCAACCGCATCGCCTACCTGCTTTCCAAGGGTCTTTGCGCTCCCTATCATATCCTGGCGATCACCTTTACCAATAAGGCTGCAAAGGAACTTTGTGACCGGATCGACGCCATGATGGGTGCCGATGCATTCGGGGTCACTGCCGCCACCTTCCATAGCTTCTGCGGGAGGATCCTGCGGGCAGAGATCGGCGTGGACGGTGTGTTTAACAGCAATTATACTATCTACGATACAGACGACGGTCAGCGGGTCATCAAGGCTGCCATGAAAGATCTGGAGATCGATGATTCCACCTTGCCCGCCCGGTCGGTGCAATGGGCAATTTCCCATGCTAAGGATCAGCGGGTGAGTCCCGATGAATACTGCAAGCACTTTGGGCGGGATCTCCGCCAGGAGCAGATCGCCAAGGTCTATGCCCGCTATGATGCGGTGCTCAGGGAGGCAAACGCCCTGGATTTCGATGATATGATCCTGAAAACGGTGGAACTCTTGGAAAACCACCCGGAAATTCTGAATAAATATGCCAGTCGGTTCCGCTATATCATGGTGGACGAGTATCAGGATACCAACCCTTTGCAGTACCGGCTGGTGGCACTGCTTTCTTCTAAATTTAAAAATATCTGTGTGGTAGGCGACGATGATCAGAGTATCTATAAATTCCGCGGTGCCACC
>JAZREO010000078.1:0-8819 GCA_045660845.1 Eubacteriales bacterium | reverse complement strand
TTATGTGCTGATGCACTCCTTCAATCAGACCATGGTGAATTTTACCGGTCAGAATGCCGGCGCCCGGAAATACCGGCGGATCGCCAAGCTCTACTTTACCTGCCTTTGGATGCTGCTCCTTAGCAGCGTGACCCTCTGCGGGGTTGTTTATCTTTTTGGGGAGCAGCTGCTTTCCATCTATATTCCCGGCGACCCGGCTGCCATTGCCTTTGGTATGCAGCGTTTTGCAGCGGTGGGGATGGTCTACTTCCTCTGCGGGATGATGGAGATCGCCACCGGCGGTGCCCGGGGGATGGGCATCTCCCTTTCGACCACCCTGGTCACGGTCTTTGGCGTCTGCGGACTTCGGATCCTCTGGATCTATACCATCTTCCAGATCCCTGCGTTCCATACCCTTCCGGTGCTTTACGCATCCTACTCCATTTCCTGGATCGTGACTTATCTTGCGGTGTCCTTCATCTTCTTCGGCGTCCTGCGTAGTAGGAGAAAGCGAGCGGAACGAAGTATTACTTAATATGAAATAAAAAAAGCACTTACCTTGCGGTAAGTGCTTTTTTTATTTTGTACCTGTGGAGCCAAAGCCGCCGGCGGCACGGGCGGTATCCTGCAGTTCCTCGGCTTCAAGGAACGCCGCCTGGGGGGCGGGGAGCAGGACCAATTGAGCGATCCGCTCGCCCTTTTCCACCGTCTGGGGCTCCTTGCTCTGGTTATAGAGGGCGATCATTACCTCGCCCCGGTAGTCCGCATCAATGACCCCCAC
Source organism: Eubacteriales bacterium (assembly GCA_045660845.1). Taxonomy (GTDB): domain Bacteria; phylum Bacillota; class Clostridia; order Oscillospirales; family QAKW01; genus QAKW01. The sequence goes on along the minus strand of JAZREO010000078.1, from coordinate 8,059 downwards.
CTTATTGGCGGGAGCAAGTCCGCGCTTGGTGGCAAGCCCGCTGCGGGCGAAGATAAATCCGCCGTAGCCTTGGGGCAGCTCCATGGCAAGCCCGGTATGGATCAGCACCGTCTCGCCGGGGGCGATAGTCACTGTTTCGGCGCTGCAAAGGTCGGCACCCGCCGCATCGGCGGAGCCATAGACGGGAAGGGACGCGTCGGGGATGAGTTTTTTGATCTTTACTGTCATCATTTTATATCTCACTTTATTAAATATTTTTCGCTATAGGCGATCACGCCGTCGGCAATGGCGCGGGCCAAGCGATCATTATTCTGGATGATCCAGGTGGCTTTATTTGCTTTGTCGTGGAATTCCACTTCGATATACGCCAGCGGCATGGTGGGAGCGCCCACCTCATGGTAGGGGTCCTGATTTATCAGAGTCTCAAAATCTTCCTTATGGCGGGAAGTGCTGTAGGGGGTGCCGGTCAGGGCAGCCACCCGGTCAAAGATCTCCCGGGAGAATTCTTTGCACCCGGGAATGGCACCGTTATAAAAGACATAGGTGCCGGTCACATCTCCGCCGGCGTTGGAATGGATGGGGATATAGAGCTTGGCGCCCAGATTTTTCGCTTCCTCCGGGCGTAAATAGATGCTGGTATTTACATCTGCAATAAAGACCCGGTAGCCTGCATTTAGCAGCACCTTTTTGACCGTTTCCGCCAGCAGGTTCATCTGCTTGCCCTCGGTGGTATTCCCGGCGGCGTAGGGATTATGGATCTGATTGGAGGGGGAGAGGTAGACCAGCGGCATAGCCGGATCGCCTTCCGGTTCCTCCTCGGGGGGAAGCTCCGGCGCAGTCCATTGGTAGTCCTTCAAAAATAACCGCTGGAAGATGGCGGCGGACTCCGCGCGGGTGATGGAACTGCGGGGGGTGATGGCGTTTTTTTCGTTGCCGTAGATCAGATCCCCCAGCGCCAGTGCCATGGCAGCCCGGGCATAGCCGGAGACCTGCCGAAAATCGGTGGGCTGGATGCCGCTGGCAGCGATGGTTTCGTTGACATGGACAGCGGCAAGCTCTGCGTCGGTATAACGAATACGCATCAGCATCAACACTGCGTCCTCTCGGGTGATGGGCGCATTTGGATTGCAGCGTCCGCCGTCCATTCCCCGGATAATGCCCGCCTTGCGGCAGGCTTCGATGGCTTCATAATACCAGTCCCCTTTCCGGACATCCGAGAAGGGTGCCGCAGCATTCTCCGAAACCGTACCCATGACGGCAGGGTCATTCTGCCAGGCGCGGTAGATGATCTGCGCCATCTCCGCCCGGGTGATGGCACGGTTTGGCTCCAGCCGGTTCTGATCATTGCCGAGGAAGAAACCGGCTTTCATGCAGGGTCCGAAATAAGAATAGGACCAATGGGTCCGGGCAATATCCTTTATGGTAATAATAGGCTCTTCCGCAGAGAGGACTAAGACATTGAAATAGGCGGTCAGCCCATTGAAGTCCACCGTCACAGTCTTATTGCCGGGGGTGGAGGTATCCAGCCCTGAGCAAAAGGGTTCCAGCGGGTATTCCGTATCAAATTCAATGCGATAGATCAGCGCACCGCCGGTATAGTCCGGCGCTTCACCCACCTCATACAGCAGTTTCTTCGGCGGCTGCACAGAGATGGTGGGATTGATGATTCCGGCGTCGGGATCATCCTCCTCCCCGGCAGCACCGAGGGGAAGGGAGAGGAGCAATATGAAGATCAGAAGAATTGCGGTGAGTTTTTTCATGGGACCTACTTTCGATTTTCGTTATTTCTCACATATGGATCGGGAGTGCAGAGGGACGGATGGTGAAGGAGCAGTCCGGCAGATCCCGGATCTCTCCGTCCACATTGACCCGGAATCCTTCCAAATCCCCTAAGGGACGGACCTCTATGGACTCAGCCCGGCAATGGACCACCGTATCCTTAAATTGCAGGATCTTGCCGCCCAAAAGACCGGGCAGGTAACTCATCATTCTGAGGCGGGAACAGGATTTGACTACGATCAGTTCCAGCTTGCCGCTCTGGGGGTCGGCGGTGGGGCTGATATGGATGCCGCCGCCGATATACTGCCCATTGGCAACAGAAAAGACCAGGCAGTCACCGGAAAAGACAGTCTCGCCGTCTGCCCGGATCTCCATGGGGGTAGGGCGGCTGCTGACCAGCGCCCGGAGGACGCCCCAAAGGTAGGGGACCAGTCCGCGGAAATGCTTTTTGGCGCTCTCGGCGTAGTCCAGTACCGCCACATCAAAGCCGGCACCACATTCATTGGCAAAAAGTTTGCCGTTCAGCACGCCCACATCGATCAGGCGGGGCGTAGCGTTCAGGATATGGGTCAGCGCTTCCATGGGGTCGGCGGGGACCCGGAGGCTTTTGAGAAAGTCGTTGCCGGTGCCGGCGGGGACTGCTGCAATGGGCAGTCCGGTGCCGATGGCGCCCTGCAGCACCTCCAGAAAGGTACCGTCGCCGCCCACCGACAGGAGAAAGTCCCCCTCCTGCCAGTCCTCAGCCACCCGGCGCACCAAGATTTCCGCATGACCGGGAGCTTCTGTCTCCAGAACCCGGTAGGGAAGTTTTTCTTGCTTCAGCCGTTCTGCTACCGAAATTGCGACCTTTTTCGCCCTGCCGCTTCCGGCGGCGGGATTGACGATCAGCGTAATCATCTGCACATTTTCTCCAAAATCCCCGAAATTTTACATTCATTATAGCAGACATCCCCGTAGATTGCAACTGGGAATTGTTGTTCGGCGGCGTGCGCCCGGCGCCCCCTATAATGGAGGACGAGGAGAGGGAAAATCAACTCTCCCAACATAGATGCGGAGGTGGAAAGGTGATGAACTTTACAGAGCGGCTGGCAAAGGATATTGCCCGGGCGGCGAAAATGACGCTGCCGGAGCTGGAAGAAGCCCTTGCCAGCGGTGAAAATCGGACCGTCAGCCAGTTGACAGCCCTCTCTCTTGCCAAGAAGGCGGCGGAGGGTGGGATGGACGCGGTCAAGATGATCCGGGAACTGGTGCGCTGGGAGCCGGAGCCGAAGGAGGGAAAGCCCCCCTTGGTGGAACTGCGGGTGGTAGCGCCGGAGGAATGGAGTGAGTGATCGAAAGAGCGGGGGACAGCAGCGGCAACCATACATATTAAATATTACGCCGCTGCAGTATCGGTTCATGACAGCGGCGGAGGATGAAGTCCTTTATGGCGGTGCCGCCGGCGGCGGAAAGAGTTTCGGTCAGCTGGCAGATGCCATGCGGTATGCTTTAACTTATCCCGGTTCTCGACAGCTTTTGCTGCGCCGGACCTTGCCGGAATTGGAAAATTCCTTGATACGCATGGCGCTGAGTTTGTATCCCGCCTCTCTTTATCACTATGTTTCCTCCAAGCATACAGGGGTCTTTGCCAATGGGTCGGTGCTGGATTTCGGTTATTGCGACAGTGAGCGGGATGTTTACCGCTACCAGTCGGTGGAGTATGATGTCATCCGATTTGACGAGCTGACCCATTTTACCGAGGAAATGTATCTTTACCTCATGTCCCGGTTGCGGGGAGCCACCCCCTATCCCCGGCAGATGAAAAGCACCACCAATCCCGGCGGGCTGGGGCATGATTGGGTCAAGCGACGGTTTATCGACCCTGCTCCGCCGGATACAGCGGTCACCGATGAGCTGGGCTCCCGGCGGTTCATCCCCGCCCGGGTGCAGGACAATCATTTCCTCATGAAAGGGGATCCCCTTTATGTTAAGCGGCTGCAGCGGCTGCCGGAGCAGCAGCGCCGGGCGCTCTTGGAGGGGGACTGGGATCTCTGCGAAGGGCGGTTTTTCAACCGCTGGAGCAGGGAGGAGCATGTCTGCGAACCCTTTCCCATCCCCGATCATTGGCGGAAGTACTGTGCCCTGGACTATGGGCTGGATATGCTTGCAGGGCTTTGCGTGGCGGAGGATGAGCAGGGCTTCTTCTATGTCTGGCAGGAGGTCTATGAGCCGGGGCTGATCGTCTCGGAGGCGGCACGCCGCTTGCGGGCGGTGAGCAGCGGACCCTATTATGCCCCGCCGGACCTCTGGAGCCGTCAGAAGGACACCGGGCGCTCCATCGCCGATCTTTTCCGGGAGAACGGCGTACCGCTGACCCGGGTCAGCGCCGCCCGGATCCCCGGCTGGGCGATTCTGCAGGAATGGTTGCTGCCCCGCCCGGACCGGGACGGCAACCTCCGACCCCGCCTTCGCATCTTTTCCACCTGCCGCAATCTCATTCGCTGCTTGCCTTCTCTGGAATGGGATCCCGCAGTGCCGGGGGATTGCCGGACCGAGCCCCATGAGCTGACCCACGCGCCGGATGCGCTCCGGTACTTTGCCATGGGCTTTCCGGGGACAGCCCGGCACAGCAAACATTATCTCCCCAATGCTTTGGGGAACTACAGAAAGGAATGGATCATATGACGATTTGGTTTTTAGTGTTCTCCTTGCTTTGGTCGGTTCTGACGGTGGCTGCCTATCGACTGGGGATGGCGGATGGGCTCTCCGCCGCCCGCCGGGGCAGGCTTGCCGGAAGCAGGGAGGAGAAGCAGGATGATCTTCTGCAGAGGATAGACGCCTACGACGGCAGAAAGGAGACCTATGGTGAGCGGGAGTGAACAGATCTGGCGGGAATATGAGGAGGGGACTGCCCTTCTGAGCCGCGACGGTTTTTATGACCGCAGCGAGGAGTGCCAGAGTTTTTACGCCGGGGACCAATGGCGGTATCTGCCCACCGATGGTGAGCGTCTGCCGGTCTACAACATCATCGAGCCCATTGTCAAGTACAAAACGGCGACGGTAGCGCAGAATAACCTGACGGTCAACTACAGCTTTGATGTTGCCGATCAGCCGGCGCTGTCTGCCATCAGCCACCAGGCGGCGGAGCTTTTAAATCAGAATGCACGGCTGCTCTGGGAGCAGAACCAGATGGACCAGAAATGCTGGGAGGCGGTGGAGGACGGCTGCGTCACCGGTGCCTCTTACCTTTATTTCTATGTCCGGGGCGGGAAACTGCAGAGCGAACTTTTGGACGGAGCCAACCTGATCTTCGGCGATGAGCAGGAGCAGGACATCAACGCTCAGCCCTATATTCTCATCGTCCGCCGCCGCTCGGTGCACGCCATCCGGGCGGAGGCACGGGCAAACGGACTGTCGGAGGAGGAGATCGAGGCGATCCAGCCGGACAACGAGTTGCCGGGTCATATCGGCGGCTCCGCCGGGCAGGAAAACAACCTGGAGGAACACCGCAAGTGCATCTCCATCCTGAAATTTTATAAAAAGGACGGTAACGTCTGCTTTGTTCAGTCCACCCGGAGATGTGTCTATCATCCGGAAACGGTACTGGAAGGCGTTACCCGCTATCCCATTGCACCCTTTATCTGGGGGCGTCGCAAGGGCTCTTGCCGGGGGCGGGGTACGGTGGAGGGTCTGATCAGCAATCAGATCGCCATCAATAAAAACTTAGCGCGGATGGACATCGCCATCAAGCGGTTTGCCTACCCGAAGCTGGTCTACAATGCCCCCCGCATCCAGAATGTGGAGGATATCGAGAAGATCGGCGCGTCCATTGCGGTGGACGATCCCAACGTACGGATCGGGGAGCTGATCTCCTATGTCCAGCCGGCGGGGATCAACAGTATGGCATACAACTTCATGAACAACATGATCACCACCACCCGGGAGCTTTGCGGCGCCGGTGACGCGGTGACCGGTCAGATCAACCCTGAGCAGACGAGCGGTGCCGCCATTCTGGCGGTTCGGGAGGCGGCGACCCTCAATCTGAACTTTGCCGTTGCCCAGCTGAGCCGCTTTATCGAGGATGTGGCGCTGATCTGGTACGATCTTTTAAGAGCCTATCATCCCACCGGTCTGACGGTGGAGGGGCAGCTCATTCCCGGCAAGCTGCTGGCAGCGCTGGAGCCTCGGGTACGGGTGGATCTCTCACCCGCCAACCCCTATTCCAAGTTTGCCCAGGAGCAGACGCTGCAAAATCTGCTGACCGGCGGGTTTATTACCTTCCAGGAATATGTGGAGGCGCTGGACGACGATGCCAATGCGCCTAAGGAAAAACTGAAAAACATCGTCCAGAAGCGTAGCATGACAATCGCAGGAGAATAGCGTAAAAATCCAAAAAATACGCAGGTGAAAAGCGAAAAAATCGCAGATCAAGGAGGTTCATATGAACGAAAACATGGAAACTAATGCAATGGAAGAGTCTGCTTCATCTGCAGAGGGGCAGCAGGAAACCGGGGGCGAAATGCCCCCTGAGGAGCGGTCACGCCAGGCTGCCCGCCGCAGAGCGACGGAGCAGCGGGCAAGGGAGCTTCGTGCCAGCGCCCGGGAGGAACAGCTGCGGCAGGAAGTGCTATCCCATCCTTTGGTGAAGGAGGCCATGACTTTACTGGAGGAGACCCGTTTTAAGCAGGATCTGGAGCGTGTGCGGGAGGCTTATCCCGAACTGTCCGCAAAGAGTCCCTATGATGTGGGAGAGGTTTATTGCCGCCTGATGGCAAGCGGAGCGGTGGATCCGGTCATCGCCTATGAGGCGCAGGTCGCCGCCGACCGCAGACGCAACCCCGTTCCTGATGACATGGTCAGCGCAAGAGCGGTAGGAGGAGCCGCTATGTATTACTCCTCCCAGGAACTGGACAGGCTCACCGATAAGGATCTTCAGGATCCCGGCATCTTCAAGAAAGCCATGGAGTCCCTGTCCAAATTGAGAAATTAAAAAGGAGAGTAAATTTTAATGTCTTTTGCAAATTTTAAACCGGTGATCTGGAGCCGTTTTATTCAGACGGAGCTGGAGAAGAAGTGCAAGCTGGTGGACGACTGCTGTCGTCAGTATGAGGGTGAAGCGAAATTGGGCGGTAGAGTCAAGATCATGGGCGCCGCTGCGCCGGAGATCTTCGACTACGACCCAGCCACCGGGATGAAGGAGCCCCAGAGCCTGGACGGCTCCAGCGTATTCCTGGATTTGGACCAGGCCAAGGCCTTTAACTTCATGGTAGAGGATCTGGACCGCCTGCAGGCGACCCCCGAGCTGATGCCCGTCATTCTGGAGGAGGCAGGGCGTAAGATGGCTGCTGCCAGAGATAGCTTTGTGGCCTCTCTGGCGAAGGATGCAGTTTATTATGCTCCCTCTACCAAAGTGAACACCCCAGATGCTGCCAAAAAACTCGTCGACGATGCGCTGCTGTTCCTGAGAAGAAATGATGTGGATATCTCGGATAATGTTTCGATTACCATATCCCCCACCTTCTATCACTATTTCCGTGATGCTCTTATCGAGATGAAGACCAACAACGACGAACTCATTGCCAAGGGCGTTGTGGGAATGTATGACGGTGCAAGGGTCATCCTCAGCAACAATCTTTATAACGACGGTAAAGACGACTACATGATGGTCCGTACCAACAAAGCCATCGCCTTCGCCAGTGCCATCGATGAGACCGAGGCTTACCGCCCTGAGAAATTTTTCTCCGATGCGGTCAAGGGTCTGAATGTCTACGGCGGCAGACTGATTCGTCCCAAGGAACTTTATGTTATTAAGGCGCATAGATAAAGAGTAAAGGAGAGTTAAGATGATTGAACAATTAAAAACTTATTCGATTAAACCGGAGCAGGCCGTCACCATGTCAGAGTTCACGCAGATGATCAATGATTACTTGATCCCGGTGAATAACGGTGACAATGGGATTTTACTGGTTGCCTATACCGAACACGAAAACTGCAATGTTTATATTGCGCCCGGAGATGGTGTTTTTGCCGGGGATGAAAAGTCAATTCATCTGCAGCCTAATAAATACACCTTCGTATATCTGGAAAGCGGTCCCTTTATGATCCACGAAGGGGAAAACCGGGGACACATAAGGTTGTATAGCGATGTTGAAGAAGTCAATGCCGCTGCGATCCTGCTGAAGTAACAGAAAGGCGGTGCAGCATGACCATTCAAGTAATTCTGAAGCGTGCTGCGTCTCTTTTGGGCGCAGCAGCCGGGGCACCGGAGGTGCTGCCGGCGCGGGAACGGCTGCTGGCTGCC
>JAZREO010000077.1:0-1062 GCA_045660845.1 Eubacteriales bacterium | reverse complement strand
CGATACCCTGCTCGCTTCTAAAAATCTCATCCATTGCTGTCCTCGCTGTCAGAACCTGACCGATCAGGAGCTTTGTCCTATCTGCGCCGATACGCGCCGGCAGGGTTCCATTTGCGTGGTGGAAAAGCCGGAGGATGTGGAGGCCATGGAGCGGACTCGTACTTTCCATGGAACCTATCACGTTCTTCATGGTCTGATCTCACCTGTTAATGGCATTGGTGCCGATCAACTGAAGGTGCGGGAATTGATGCATCGAGTGGCAGAAGAATCGGTAGATGAGATCATCCTTGCTACTTCTCCCAACGTGGAGGGGCAGGCGACGGCTTTATATTTGAACAAACTGCTCAAGCCCTTTGAGGTAAAGGTCACCGGTCTGGCACTGGGGATCCCTGTGGGCGGTACTTTGGAGTATGCCGACAGTCTGACCCTTACCAGAGCCATGGAAAATAGGAGGTCTTTTGAATGAATACCTATCAGACCCGGGGCACCTGCTCCCGGATGATCGCCTTTGACGTTACCGAGGAGGGGACCCTCCATAATGTTCGGTTTGAAGGTGGTTGCAACGGCAACCTGCAGGGCATTGCCGCCCTGGTAGAGGGAATGGAGGTGCAGGAAGCCATTGACCGTCTTTCCGGTATCCAATGCGGATTTAAGGGGACATCCTGCCCGGATCAGTTGGCGCAGGCATTAATAGAATATCAGGAGGAGAATTAAGATGGAATACAGAAAAGAGTATGAACGCTGGTTATCCTACTATGAATTAGACGGTCGCCTGAAGGCAGACCTGATCGCTGTCCATGGCAATGAGGATGAGATCCAATCCCGCTTTGGCTGTGATCTGGTCTTTGGAACCGCAGGGCTCCGGGGTCTTATGGGCGCCGGAACCAACCGTATGAATATCTATACAGTCCGCCGGGCATCTCGGGGATTCGGAAATTATATCGTCTCCTTGGGTCAGGAAGCCATGGATCGGGGTATCGTCATTGCCTATGACTGCCGCAATAACGGCAAGCGGTTTGCCATGGAAACAGCGCTGACTATGTGTGCCCTCGGCATCCATGT
>JAZREO010000076.1:0-2760 GCA_045660845.1 Eubacteriales bacterium | reverse complement strand
AGGAGCAGGACGCAGCCGTTGTGCATCCGGCTCATGATCTTCTGGAGCGCCGCCTCCGGGTCAGGCTGATCGTCCTCCACCCAGTCATAGTAGGCAAAGCTCCAGAACACGCTGGTCAGTTCTAATTGCCGGTTATAGTCCAGCGCTCGCTCAGAAAACTTGCCGCTGGGGAACCGGAAATAGCCGGAGGGGGTCAGCCCATAGCCGGTGAGGATCTCGTTCCAACCGTCGATCTGCTGTCGGTAGGTGGTAAGGTCGGTCAGCTTGGTCATGTCTGCGTGATTCAGGGTATGGTTGCCGACGATATGTCCCTCCGTCGCCATCCGTCGAACGAGTGCTTCGTTCTGCTTGAGGAAGTTGCCGTCCAGAAAGAACGCCGCCTGCACCCCCTTTTCCTTGAGGGTATCTAAAATCGGCGTATGACAGCCGTTATCAAAGCCGGCATCAAAGGTGATGGAAACCTTTTTATCTGCTTCATTGCCGCAATAAAGGACGTCATATCCCTCAAAATGCACTTCTTTAATGACCTCCGGCTGGGTGTGCGTTTCGTTGGGCTGGAAGTACCATTCGTAGCCGGCAGTGGAGGCGGCGCTACCGCCGGCGCTCATCATAAAAAGCAGGCTGACGATCAAGAGCGGCACCGCTAAAAATACCATTAGATCTTTTCCTTTTACCATTTTACTCTCTCCTTTTACTATATTGTTTGTATTTATATAGAAAAAAATACAGAATTTTGGCAAAAATAGATATGGTATTTTAGACGCTTGTCTGTTATAATTTTTCTGTTATGCAGAAAGAAGGTAGGATATGAAAAGAGAGGATTTAAGAAATATTGCCATCATCGCCCACGTGGACCACGGTAAGACCACCCTGGTAGACGAAATGCTCAAGCAGGGCGGTGTTTTCCGGGATAACCAGGCGGTTGCTGACCGGGTCATGGACAGTAATGACCTGGAGCGGGAGCGTGGGATCACGATTCTTGCCAAGAATACCGCCGCCCATTGGAAGGGCACCAAGATCAATATCGTGGATACGCCGGGACACGCCGATTTCAGCGGCGAGGTAGAGCGTATTCTGAAGATGGTCAACGGCGTTCTTTTGCTGGTGGACGCCTTTGAGGGCGCTATGCCCCAGACCCGCTTCGTTTTGGAGAAGGCGCTGGAGATGGGTCACCAGATCATCGTGGTAGTTAATAAGGTGGACCGTCCCGACGCACGCCCCTTGGAGGTGGTGGACGAGGTGCTGGAGCTTCTGATCGAGCTGGGCGCCAGCGACGAGCAGCTGGACAGCCCCATTCTGTTCTGCTCCGGCAGAGAGGGAACTGCGTCCCTGTCTCCCGATGTCAAGGGCACCGATCTGGCACCCCTTTTCGATAAGATCTTAGAGCAGATCCCCGCCCCCGAAGGCGAGGTGGAGCAACCCCTGCAGATGCTGGTCTCCTCTATCGACTATAATGATTTCGTCGGTCGGATCGGCATCGGACGGATCGAGCGGGGCGTCATTCACCAGAATGAGGAGCTGGCGGTCTGCAATTACCATGAGCAGGGCGCCATCCGCAAAGGGCGTGTGCAGGCGCTCTTTGCCATTGAGGGCTTGAACCGGGTACCGGTCACTGAAGCCAAGGTGGGGGATATCGTCTGCTTTTCCGGGATCGAAAATGTCACCATCGGCGAGACCCTCTGCGCCGCGGACTGTCCCGAGCCGCTGCCCTTTGTCAAGATCAGCGAGCCCACTTTGGAAATGAATTTTATGGTCAACAATAGCCCCTTTGCCGGCAGAGAGGGCAAATTCGTCACCTCCCGGCATATCCGCGACCGGCTGATGCGGGAGCTTTTGAAGGATGTTTCCCTGCGGGTTGAAGAAGGGGAAACGGCTGATACCTTTAAGGTTGCCGGGCGGGGCGAGATGCACCTGTCTATTTTGATCGAGACCATGCGGCGGGAGGGTTATGAATTTGCCGTTTCCATGCCCCATGTGCTGTATAAGGAGATCGATGGCAAGAAGTACGAGCCCATCGAGCAGGTATTTATTGATGTGCCGGAGGATTGCGTTGGCTCGGTGGTGGAGCGGTTAGGCTCCCGCCGGGGCGAGATGCTCTCCATGGAGCCCAATGGTTCCCGGATGAAGCTGCAGTATCTGGTCCCTGCCCGGGGTCTTATCGGCTATAAGAGCGATTTTCTGACTGCCACCCGCGGCGAGGGCGTCATGAATACCATCTTCCATGGCTATGAGCCCTATAAGGGCGAGATCCCCGGACGGTCCACCGGCTCTTTGATCGCATTTGAGACCGGCGAGGCGGTGACCTATGGTCTTTTCAATGCCCAGGAGCGGGGCGCCCTCTTTATCGAGCCGGCGACCCCTGTTTATGAGGGAATGATCGTTGGCATGAACCCCAAGGGGGAGGATATTGCTGTCAACGTCTGCAAGCGTAAGCACGTTACCAATATGCGTGCCAGCGGCTCCGATGAAGCCCTGCGGCTGATCCCGCCCAAGCGGCTGAGCTTGGAGGAGTCCATCGAGTTCATCGCTCCCGACGAGCTTATCGAGGTGACCCCCACCAACATTCGTCTGAGAAAACAAACGCTCAGCAACACACAGCGGATGAAAGAACTTTCGAAGTTAAAGTGAGAATGATATGCTGAAAAAATTCATTGGTGACAAAGCCTTTTATAAGCGGCTTTTTGCGCTGATGCTCCCGATCCTGGTGCAGAACGGCATTACCAATTTTGTGAATATGCTGGACAACATCATGATCGGCAG
>JAZREO010000075.1:0-11592 GCA_045660845.1 Eubacteriales bacterium | reverse complement strand
TATCCGCCTATCCGTACTTTCCGGGCTATATGCTCAGCGAAATGCTGGCGGCGCTGATCTTCGGACTGTTTTTATACCGACGCAAGATCACCGTCTATAAGCTCTTTTGGAGCAGAGCGCTGATCAACTTTCCCATTAATGTGGCGTTGGGTGCTCTCTGGAGCAAGATGCTTTACGGCAAGGGCTATATCGCCGACCTTTGGATCCGAGCGGTGAAAAATACCCTTCTGCTGCCGCTGGAGGTCTTGCTGCTGGCGGCGGTCTTTGGGCTAATGATCCCGTTTCTTTCCCGAATGAAGCTGCTACCCGCTCATCATGAGGCGGATCTGCAGAAGTTGCAGTTGGGCGCCAGCGTCTTCCCGGTCTTCGCCCTCTCCTGCCTGCTGGGTGGGGTGTGCAGCGCCTACTATGCCTTTGCGGCGAAGACGCTCGCCTGGCCCTTTTACCTGCTGGGTGGCTTGCTGCTGGGCGGTGCCATCGCCCTGGCGGTCATCGGTATCATCCTCAAAAAAAGAAAAGAAGCATAAAAATAACGCGAGATGGATAGCATCTCGCGTTATTTTAGTTGCGGAGCCGCCGGGTGGCGGATCATACGGTCTTAACAGATCACTTTGGCAAAATGTCCGCTTTCCTGCATGGAAGCACCTTGAGTGCCGCAGACGATGATATGGTCCAGCAGCTCGATCTTGAAGGGCTGGAGAGCCAGATAGAGATGGCGGGAGGCACGAATGTCCTGATCTGAAGGGAGAGTGTCGCTGAAGTGGTTATGGGCGAGGACAACATTTTTTGCTCCCGCCCGCAGAGCGGATTGGACGATCTTGGTGGTATGGATCTCTACCGCGTTGACAGAGCCGATGAACTGCAGCGCACATTCGATCAGCTTAAAGTTTTCATCCAAAAAGGCGGCAAACAGACATTCTTCTCTGCGTCCGATGAAGCGGGGTGAAAAGAATTTGACTCGATCTGCCGGTTCGTTGAGTTGCAGAACGCCGTTGTGAATCTGCTCAAAATAGCGCCGGGTCAGGTCCGGGATCAGTTTCAGCAGGAAAGCGCTGTGCTCTCCGATGCCGGGCACCCGGGTCAGTTCCTCCTCTGCTGCCTCAAAGACGCCCTGCAGGTTGCCGAACCGCTCGATCAGTGCGTGACCGAGGGGGTTGGTATCCTTTTGGGCGATACTGTAGTGTAAAAGCAATTCTAAAAGTTCATGGTCCTGAAAGTTATCGGGACCGTTTGTTTTATAGCGGACCTTTAACCGTTTCCGGTGTCCGTCATGGATCGGCTTCTTATTCTGTGTCAATGGTCCATCACCTCATGAACTCCGCTCAGCACATACTTGGGGCGGTAGGGGAACCGGTCCAGATCCTCTTTTTTGGTAACACCGCTGAGGACCAGTACCGTATCGATGTCCGACTCCACGCCGGCGACAATATCGGTATCCATCCGGTCGCCGATGATGGCGATGTCCTCCTCCTGGCAGCCCAGGAGACTCAGTCCGCAGCGCATCATCAGCGGATTAGGCTTGCCCAGATAGTAAGCCTGCTTGCCGGTGGTCAGCTCGATGGGGGTCACCAGTGCCCGGCAGGCAGGTACGATCATGCCGTCCTTGCCGGGACCGGTCAGGTCGGGGTTGGTACCGATGAGCCGGGCGCCGCCGTGGAGCAGCTCCACCGCCTTGATGATGCTGGAATGGTTGTAATTATTGGTCTCACCCACTACCACATAGTCCGGGTTGACATCATTCATGGCAATACCCGCGTTATAAAGGGCGTTCATCAGCCCCGGCTCTCCGATGACATAGGCAGTACAGCCCGGATTTTGCTTCGCCAGATAGGAGGCGGTGGCGAGGGCGGAGGTGTAGAAATGAGATTCGTCGATATCCAGCCCCAGTCGCTGCATTTTTAGTTGCAGTTCCTTGGGGGAGCGCTCTGAGCTGTTGGTGAGGAATAAAAACTTTTTATTCTCACGATACAGCCATTCCACAAATTCCTTGACGCCGGGCAGCAGTTGATTCTGGTAATAGATGACGCCATCCATATCACAGATAAAACCCTTTTTATCTCTTAAACTCATTGAAAATTCCTCCTGAGAGATATGGTTATCATTTGGATTTTTATTTTAACATCAATTGACATAAATTGCAACACCAACTCCGCTTTGATTAACAGTTTTTAGGACAAACTATATAATAATCAAAAAAGAGGTGAAAAATTCATGAGACTTTCTTTGATCATCCCCTGCTTTAATGAGCAGGATAATATAGTTCCTTTTTTTGATGCCTGCGAAAAAGCGTTGGGCAGGCAGGTGCCGTCCTATGAACTGATCTATGTCAACGATGGCAGCCGGGACGATACCTGGGACCGGCTGAAAGCCCTCCGGACTAAGAAGCCGAACGCCTGCATCAAGCTTATCAACCTTTCCAGAAACTTTGGCAAGGAGGCGGCAATCTATGCCGGGTTGCAGCACGCCGCCGGGGACTATGTCACCATCATCGACGCCGATCTGCAGCAACGCCCGGAGGTGGTGCTGGAGATGGTCACCTTGCTGGAAGAAAACGAGGAGCTCGACTGCGTTGCCGCCTATCAGGAACAGCGGAGGGAGGGTCGGTTTATGACCTTCTGCAAGAAGATGTTTTATAAGCTGATCAATAAGGTATGCGATATCGATTTCCATGATAACGCCAGCGATTTCCGCACCTTCCGTCGGCGGATGGCGGAGGCGATCCTGGAGATGCGGGAATACCACCGGTTCTCCAAGGGCATCTTCTCCTGGGTGGGCTTCCATACCCGCTTTATCCCCTATACCGCCGAGGAGCGCCATGCGGGCAAGACCTCCTGGTCCTTTCGCAAGCTGCTGAAATATGCCTGTGAGGGCTTTCTCTCGTTTACAACATTCCCCCTGCGGCTGGCGACCTATCTGGGACTTTTTACCTCCTTTGTTGCCATCGTTTATCTGATCGTAGTGGTGGTGCAGAAGCTGACCCACCATATCGATATCGCCGGCTATGCCACAGTGGTGGTACTGATCCTGCTGATGGGCGGGGTGCAGCTGATCCTCCTGGGGGTCATCGGCGAATACCTGGCAAGGATCTATATTGAAGGCAAGCGCCGCCCCATTTGTATCGAAAAGGAAGTTCTTTCCTATCAAGAAGAATGAAAGGCGAGAAAAATAAAGGTATTTCAATCAAATTTTTTCGTATAAATGACCATAAAGGAAGAAAAACTATCGCAATATGCGATAGTTTTTCTTTTTATACAAACCGTATTGTTCTTTTAATATAATACGCTCTGTGGTGATTCTGCATGACCTTCAGCTTAACAGAGAGAGGACCGTGACGGGTCTTCAGCTCGGCGGAATAATTCTTTTCATCCACCTGCGTGAACGCCTTGACCTTCAGTGCTTCGCCGCAGATGGGGCAGGTCAGCTTTTTCAGCTTGGGATCCGCCAGAGCCTTTTCCTTGGAGCGAAAGGTGGGGAAGTGCTCCTTGGTGCTGTGCATACTGTGCCAGAGCAGACCGTTCAGCTCCTGATAGTTGCGGATGCCCTCCCGGAGATCCAGGCATTTGGCGACCCGGGCGGTGTAGATGGCGTCGTTGAAGGCGTTGTGCGCCTGCAGAGAGGGGACGATGTTCAGCTGCTCCATGGCATATTCCAGCGAAAATTGCCGGTTTTCATGAGAGATCTGGTGGTTAAAGATCCCCTGCAGATTGAGGCAGGGGGGCAGCCAGTCTTCGTCCAGATCGTGCATCAGGAGGTTGTCCTTTAATTGCTGGATATCATCGTAGCCCCAGGAGAGCAGCAGGCAGTTGGTGCCGCACCACTCTTGGAACTCCCGGATGGCATCTTTGAATTTCTTCTTGCCCTCCAGGTCCTCCTTGGTGATGCCGGTCATTTTTTTGATGCGGTAATGCAGCTTCTTATAAAAAGTAGGGGCGATCAAAAGGTCGATGCAGTCGATGGCTTCTGCCTTTTCATTGAGCTTGATGGCACCGATCTGGATGATCTCGCCGGATAGATAGATAGGGGACTGGATCGCTGTTTCCTTGGAAAAGGGCTGATTCCATTCCATGTCGAATACAATATAGTTCATACTTTCTCCTAACTTATTATGAATATATTGTAACCGCAAATAGAAAGAATGTCAAACATAAAGAGAGTTGATATCGGGGCATCGTCTAAGGCGTGAAGCAAAATTCAGCAAAGAAAAGTTATTGAAAATAAAATAAGATTATGGTATAATATGAACAATATTTTTCAATTTCGATACAATCAAATTTTAAGGAGAAAGTCTTATGGAGATACAATTGCAAGAACTTATTGATCAGATCAAAAAAGACGGTGTGGCAGCAGCTGATGTTGAAGCAAAGTCCATCGTTGATGCTGCAAAGGCTGAAGCTGAAAAAATCGTAGCCGAAGCCCAGGCGCAGGCAGATAAGATCTTGGCTGATGCTAAGATTGAAAATGAAAGAATGGTAAAATCGAGCGATGATGCCATTCGTCAGGCGGGACGTAATCTGCTTATATCTTTCAGAGAAAGCGTAACAAGAGAGCTCGAGTCGATCATAGGCGAAAATGTTACAGCCGCATATTCATCAGAATCATTGGCACAGTTGATCATAAATGTAATTGAAAATTGGGCAAACAAGCCGGATGCTGAGGATATCGCAATAATTTTAAACGGCGAGGATTTGAAGTCGCTTGAAGAAACCTTGCTTACGGCCCTTAAAGAAAGAATGTTAAAGGGCATCACACTGAAAGCAAACGATAATTTTGACGGCGGTTTCCGCATTGCCGTAAATAACGGCAGCGCCTATTACGATTATTCTGCCGAGGCCGTTGTGGATATGTTGTCAAATTATCTTAGTCCCAAAGTTACCGAGCTTTTGAAAGAGGCGTAAGGATTATGGCTGAATATTATTTGATTTCGCAGTTGCCGTCTTTGGACGGGATCGGTGAAAACACGCCACTTCCCATTACAGAAGAGCGGTTTTTAGAACTGTGCTACCGCTTTTTAAGAAAGAAAGCACAGAACGAAATGAAAAAATTGACCCTTTTGCCGCCCAGGAACTGCGAGAATTCGGGCTCGGATTTAATTGAAGCCTGGAATGAGAGTGAGCGGAATTTGCGATTTGCGCTCGGTAAGGTTCGGGCAGAGAAAATGAAAAAACCGTTTGATGCGGGAAACAAGGATCTGCCCATGGAGTTTATTAAAGTGGCGAGTGCTGCCATAGAGATGGAAAATCCGATGGAAGCGGAAAAATACCTTAACCGGTATCGTTTGGAGCTTTTAGAATCGCTTAGACCAATGGATAGCTTTTCGGAGGATTTTGTCTTTTATTATGGACTTAAGTTGAAACTGATTCTACGCTTAAGACAGTTCGATGCGGATGCAGGAGAAGTCGCATATAGAAATATTTACAGCTCCATTTTAAACGGAGATAGGTTGGAGGCTATATAATGACTGAAAACATAGGAAAGGTTGTAAGCATTAACGGAAACATGGTGTCGGTTGAATTTGACGGCAATGTTTCTATGAATGAGATATGCTTTGTTAAGGTGGATGATACGTCGCTTAAAAGCGAGGTTATCCGTATAAGAGGCAACGTCGCGCAAATACAGGTCTACGAAATGACCGACGGTATAAAGTGCGGAGACGAAGTTGAATTTACAGGGGATATGCTGTCTGCAGATCTTGGTCCGGGGCTACTTGGGCAGATCTATGACGGACTTCAGAATCCGCTTCCCGTATTGGCGGAGCAGGCGGGTTGGTTTTTAGAGCGTGGCATTTATGCAGATGGACTTAACGCTGAGAAAAAGTGGGAGTTTACGCCGGTTGCTCATGTGGGGGATACTGTCCATGCAGGAGAATATATCGGAACTGTTCCCGAAGGACCGTTTACACACAAGATCTTTATCCCCTTTTATTTGCTGGGAAATTATACCTTAAAATCAATTGTAGAAAAGGGCGAATATAGCATAAAGGAAACCATTGCCGTCATAACGGATGAACGCGGACGGGATATTCCTGTATCCATGTCTTTCAAGTGGCCGGTCAAACGTGCGATAAAATGCTACAGTGAAAGATTAGCACCGGTCGAAACGATGGAAACCAAGGTGCGCCTTATCGACTCTTTCTTCCCCGTAGCAAAAGGCGGCACTTATTGTACTCCGGGTCCGTTCGGTGCAGGTAAAACCGTATTGCAGCATACCACCTCAAAATATGCGGATGTGGATGTCGTCATAATTGCCGCTTGCGGCGAGCGTGCGGGAGAGGTTGTGGAAACATTGACCGAGTTCCCTGAACTGACAGATCCTAAAACAGGCCGTTCTCTTATGGAACGCACCATTATTATCTGTAATACCTCCTCTATGCCGGTCGCTTCCCGTGAGGCATCGGTTTACACTTCGGTAACACTTGCTGAATATTACCGTCAGATGGGACTGAATGTTCTGCTTCTGGCAGATTCAACATCCCGTTGGGCGCAAGCGCTGCGTGAAATGTCTGGCAGACTGGAAGAGATCCCGGGCGAAGAGGCTTTCCCTGCGTACTTGGAATCTTATATTGCGGCATTTTACGAAAGAGCAGGTTATGTCCGTTTGCCCGACGGCAGTACAGGTTCTGTTACGATCGGCGGTACAGTCTCCCCTGCGGGCGGAAACTTTGAAGAGCCGGTAACGCAAGCCACCTTGAAAGTGGTTGGCGCTTTCCACGGATTGTCCCGCGAACGTTCGGATGCGAGAAAGTATCCGGCCATCGATCCGCTTATTTCTTGGTCGAAATATAAGAGTGTTATAGATAGCGAAAAATCGGAATTTTGCAAGAGTATTCTTCATCACGGAGATGAAATCGGTTCGATGATGAAGGTTGTCGGCGAAGAAGGTACAACTCTTTCAGATTATATTACCTATCTGAAATCTGAAATGCTTGATGCGGTATATCTGCAGCAAAACTCTTTCGATTTGATTGATGCTAATTGCGGTACTTTGCGGCAACGATATATTACAGATAAGCTTATCTATGTTTTGGGCAGTGAGTATGCAATAGATAGCAAAGATGATGCCAGAGGTTTCTTTAACCGTATGCGCCAGAAATTTATCGATTGGAATTATACAGAGTTTGGAAGCGACGCTTTCAAAAAGGCTGAGTCTGAAATCGATGCGCTGTACCAAGAAGGGAACGGTAAGGCGGGAACCCATGCAGAACGCTTATTAAAGGACAGTGAATGAGAATGAATAAAGTTTATAACCGAATTGAATCTATCACCGGCAGCGTTATTACTGTAAGAGCAACCGGCGTTCAATATAAAGAACTGGCTCAAATAAATACACGCTTCGGTAAATCACTTGCGCAGGTCAATAAGATCGAGGGAGATATTGTATCTCTGCAGGTGTTCGCGGGCGGGCAGGGCGTTTCCACAGGAGATGAAGTTCGCTTCTTGGGTCACGAAATGCGCGTGTCCTTTAGTGAAGACTTATTGGGTCGCATATTTAACGGTTCGGGCGAACCAAGGGATAAAGGTCCGGCGCTTACAGAAAATATGAAACCCATCGGTGGACCTTCCGTTAATCCTGCAAAACGTATTCTTGCCAACCGAATGATGAGAACAAACATCCCCATGATCGATATGTTCAACACATTGGTGGTGTCTCAAAAGCTGCCGATCTTCTCGATTTCGGGAGAGCCGTATAACCAGCTTCTTGCCCGTATCGCGATGCAGGCAGAAGCAGATGTGATCGTGCTTGGCGGCATGGGACTCAAATATGATGACTTCTTGTATTTCAAGGAGGAGCTTTCAAAGGGCGGGGCGTTGAGCAAGAGTGTTATGTTTATCCATACCGCTTCCGATCCCACCGTCGAATGTATGATGATTCCCGATATGGTTTTGGCTGTGGCAGAGCAGTTTGCTTTGCAGAATAAGGATGTATTGGTGCTTCTCACCGATATGACCAACTTTGCGGACGCCATGAAGGAGATCGCCATCACGCAGGAACAAGTGCCCTCTAACCGTGGATATCCCGGTGACCTTTATTCCCAGCTTGCCGCCCGCTATGAAAAGGCGGTTGACTTTGCCGATTCCGGCTCGGTTACTGTTTTGGCTGTTACCACGATGCCCGGTGATGATGTGACGCATCCTGTTCCCGATAATACGGGTTATATTACAGAGGGGCAGTATTATCTCAAAGGCGGTCGCATTGAACCCTTTGGCTCGCTTTCCCGACTCAAGCAAAACGTAAACGGAAAAACCCGCAAAGACCATCGAGCCCTTATGGACTCTATGATTCGTATGTATTCTTCTTATAAAGAGACCTTAGAAAAGAAAAATATGGGCTTTTCCATGAGCCGTTGGGACGAAAAGCTGCTAAAATACGGTGAGCTTTTTGAGAACAAACTTATGGATCTGTCGGTCAATCTGTCCCTCGAAGAGGCTCTCGATTTAGGTTGGGGAATTTTAGCCGAGTGCTTCCGGAAGGATGAAACCGGAATTAAGTCAGACCTTACTGATGAATTTTGGCCTGTGAAGTAAGGAGGGCTGAATTTTGGCAAAAATCAAACTAACTAAAAACGAGTTAAAGGTACAAAAAGATACCCTCAAAATGTACCGGAGATATTTGCCGACTCTGACGCTTAAAAAGCAGCAGCTCCAAGCGGAAATTCGTACGATCGAAGCCAAAGCCAAAGCAGTGAGAAGAGAAAAAGAAGCGCTTGAAAAAGGCTTTAGAGATTGGATCGCTGTTTTCAGTGAAAAAAATGCTTTCCCTGATGGGATCATCACTGTAAGCAATATTCGCAAAGGTAAAGGGAATATTGCGGGTGTCGCTATCCCCACCTTTGAAGGAGCAGATTTTTCCAGAGGAGACTATGACTTGTACGAAACGCCCCTTTGGGTAGACATCGCCGCAAACCACATGGAGAAGGCAATGTTGCTTGATTTAGAGGCAGAAGTGTTGGATGAGCAGGTCAGACTTTTGGAGAGGGAACTTCTTGTAACCTCTCAAAGAGTCAACCTGTTTGAAAAGGTTAAGATCCCCGAGACAGAGGAAAATATCAAAAAAATATCAATCTATATGGCAGACCAGCAGGTTAGTGCCGTAGTGCGTTCTAAAATATCCAAACGCAAGATAGCCGTTCGCAACGCAGCATCTTCTGAAAGGCAGGTTTATTCATTATGATCGTGCCTATGAAAAAAGTTTCTCTCATTATTATGGGGGATAAAAAAACAGAAACACTTAAAGAACTGCGCAAATTAGGGATTGTTCATATCGAAATTGCCGAGGGATCAGGGGAAAGACTTGGCGAACTGAATGAACAGATCGCCTTGCTCGAAGGTGCGGTTTTCACCATAGGAAACAAGAAAAACGCAGAGCAAAAAGAAGCGAACGCCGCTGAAGCGCTGTCTGTTGCAAGAGAAATCGTTTCTCTTGCCGAGGAAAGCAAGGCGCGTCAGTCAGAACAAATCGCCCTAAATGTAGAACTTGAACGACTGAAAAATTGGGGTGATCTTGATCCGTACAGCATCAGTGACTTAGCTTCAAAAGGCATTGATCTTTCGCTTTATGAGATGCCAAAAGCTGAGTACGAAGGCTTGTCTGACAGTGTAAGGACCGTAAGGCTGGATGCAAATAAATCTTCGGTCAAATTCTTGCTGGTCAAATCCGATTCCGAAGGTGAGGATGAAGTAATTGCTTCCTTAAGCAATTACCGATTAGAATTGCCGCAGATTTCTACCGCTGAAATGAGGAAAAAAATTTCCGAGTTAAGTGCCCGTATTAAAGCAATAGACGAAAAGATCCATTTCTATGCAGGCTATGTTGAAAGCATAAAAAAGGCAATAAAAGCCTTTGAAAAAGAAGTTGAATTTGAAATTTATGCTACGGGCATGGCGAATGAAACGCTATCAGCCGATCATAGCCAAGGGGTTTCTGTCGCTTATTTTAAAGGATATATTGAGGCGGAAAATATTGACAGATTAAAAAAGACCGCTGCGAAGAACTCTTGGGGACTTCTCGTGGACGATCCGTGTGAGGAAGATCATGTTCCTACCAAGCTAAAAAACAATAAGTTTGTAAGTCTTATTTATCCGCTGACAGACTTCTTGGGAACCGTTCCCGGATATTTTGAGTATGACATTTCCGGTTGGTTTTTGGCGTTTATCCTCATGTTCTTCGGGATTATTTTCGGTGACGGCGGATACGGACTGCTGATCTGTGCCGTTGCTGCGATTCCGATGATAAAATCGCTTGTTGCCAAAAAGCCGATCTCCCCTACCATTCTGCTCGTAGGGCTTTTCGGATTGTCGACGATACTGTGGGGAACGCTTACCTGCACTTGGTTCGGGCTCTCTGCAGAGCAGTTGCCGCATTGGTTGCAGAGCTTATCGGTACCGGTAATATCAAATGTTTATGCCGATAAGATATGGTATCCGTTTTGGACGCAAGGCACAGCCGGGCTGACAACGGCACAAAACCTACAGATATTCTGCTTTTCGTTGGCTCTTATACAGTTGACGGTGGCACATATGAAGGGTGCTGCGAGAAACAAACGCTCGGTCAAAATGCTTGGTGATATCGGGTCGATATTGCAGCTTCTGGGAATCTATTATTTGGTGCTCAGCCTCGTAGTAAACCCTGAGGTGTTCAGTTTTGGGCTCATAATAGGCGGTATTCCTGTGGGTACAGTTGCTATCGCAATGATAGGAATAGGATTCTGTTTGAGCTTTGTGTTCTCAAACTATGAAGGAAATATTCTAAAAGCAATACTTTCAAGTCTTACCAATATCGTTTCGGTTTTACTTGGTGTAGTTAATGTGTTTTCAGACCTGGTTTCGTATATACGACTCTGGGCTGTTGGTCTTGCGGGTGCCGCAATATCCGCAACTGTAAACGAACTGGCAGGACCGTTTTTTGGAAACTTTATGTTTATGATACTTGCCATTGTCCTTTTGGTGTTTGGTCACGGACTCAATATGACATTAAATGTTTTGTCCGTCATCGTTCACGGAATCAGACTTAACACATTGGAATTCTCGTCGCATTTGGATATGTCCTGGAGCGGACATAAATTTAAACCATTCAAAGAACAAATTGATTAAAATCATCATAAAGGAGAATTATTATGAATTTAGGATTGTTAGGAACATCATTAGTTATGGGCATCGCCGCAATCGGCTCAGCAATCGGCATCAATATTGCAGCTCAGGCAGCAATTGGTGCTTGGAAGAAGTGCTATTTGAATAATAAAGCAGCCCCCTTTATTCTTACCGTTTTTGCCGGCGCACCTCTTACGCAGACTATTTACGGTTTTCTTCTGATGCAACAGATGAAGGCTTCTGCTGCCGATCCTGCATTTTTGCTCGGCTTAGGAATCGCTTCCAGTGTAGCAATGGCATTCTCTGCTGTTTTTCAAGGTAAGGCAGGTGCCGCAGGCGCAGATGCTCTGGCGGAAACAGGGAAGGGCTTCTCTCAGTATATCACCGTTGTCGGTCTGTGTGAAACCGTTGCACTGTTCGCGCTTGTTTTCAGCATGGTAGCCCTGGGATAAAATAAGAAATACACAAGCAGAAAGGCGTCGCAGCAATGCGGCGCTTTTCTTGTGAC
>JAZREO010000074.1:0-9265 GCA_045660845.1 Eubacteriales bacterium | reverse complement strand
GCCTTCTTTGGCTTTGCGGGAATTGTCGATAACTTATTTGCTTAATCTTAAGGAGAGATCGTAATGATAAATGATATTTTGATCTGCCTTCTCGTCGTTGCCCTGATCGGTCTGGTGGCGGGCATCCTTTTGGTGCTGGCGTCCCACTTCATGGCGGTCAAGGTGGATGAGCGGGTCATCAAGATCCGCGCCTGCTTGCCGGGTGCCAACTGCGGCGCCTGCGGCTATACCGGATGCGATGGTTACGCCGCCGCCCTGGCAGAGGGCAAAGCGGAGCCCAATCTCTGTACCCCGGGTGGCAACGACAGTGCCCAGAAGCTGAGCGCCGTTCTCGGTATCGAGATCGGAGCGATGGAGCGGAAGGTGGCGTTTGTTCATTGCAACGGCACTTGTGAAGCCGCTGCCGCCAAGGCGCAGTATGTAGGCTATCCCAGCTGCCACGGTGCGTCCCTGCTTTATGGCGGACCGAATGTCTGCCTGCGCAGCTGTGTGGGCTGCGGTGACTGTGCTAAGGAATGTCCGGTCAACGCGATCTGTATTGTGGATGGTGTCGCCCGGGTGGACAGCCGCATCTGTATCAACTGCGGAATATGCGTCAAGACCTGTCCCAAGGGGATCATCTCCATGGTGCCGGTCAGTAGTAAGGCCGCTGTTCTTTGCAGTAATACCGATAAAGGCGCGGTGGCGCGGAAGGCGTGCAAAAATGCCTGTATTGGCTGTAAGAAATGCGAGCTGAACTGTCCCGAAAAGGCGATCACCGTTGTGAATAATCTGGCAGTGATCGACTATGCTAAATGCAGCGGCTGCGGAGTGTGTGTGGAAAATTGTCCCACCCACTGCCTGAGAACGGTAGATTTCGCTGCCGCCTGTGTGAAATAATATGAAAAATAACCAAAATTCGGACCTTGCGCCTCGGCGCAGGGTCCGCAATGATATCCTGCTGGTTTTTGCTGTTCTGCTGCTGGCAGCTGCCGGCTATTTGTTTGTTCATTTTACCGGTGCCGCCGGTGATCGGGTGGTGGTACTGATCGACGGTAAGGAGACGGTTTCCTATCCTCTTTCAGAGGATCTGGAAACCGTTATTCGGACCGGTGAAAATACCAATACGCTGGTTATCAGCGAAGGCAAAGCCTCGGTGCGGGACGCCACCTGCCCCGACGGCATCTGTGTGGATCACCGTCCCATCTCCAAGGAGGGGGAGACGATCGTTTGCCTGCCTCATAAGGTGGTCATAAAGGTGGTTTCCACTGGTAAAAACGATGTGGATATTGTAGTTTAAAATGGAAAGAATAATGAAGAATAACACAAAGAAAATGGTATTTTTAGGGCTTGCTGCATCGGTGACGCTGATCCTTTCTTATGTGGAATCGTTGCTGCCGCCCCTATGGTCGGCAGTGCCCGGCATCAAGATGGGGCTGCCTAATATCATGATCATTTTTTTGCTGTATCGATTTGGCGTGAAAGAGGCGGCGGTGGTTTCGTTGGTTCGGCTAACGCTGGCGTCACTGCTTTTTGGTAATATCATGACCCTGGCTTATAGCTTTGCCGGGGCGGTTTTGAGCCTGCTTTTGATGTGGCTGTTCCAAAAATGGGACCGCTTTTCTATGATGGGTGTCAGTATTATCGGTGGTGTTTCCCATAACCTGGGTCAGATCTTGGTGGCGATGCTGGTGATGCAGACCCGGGAGATCGGCTATTATATGATCGTTCTGGCGTTGACCGGGACCATTGCCGGCGTTCTGATCGGATTGGCGGGAATGCTGGTGTTAAAATATATCCGGCATATCCGTATGTAAAATCAGCATAGCCATGTATATTGACAAATGATACCACTTGTGTCATAATATTACGTAGTAAAAATTAATAAAGGAGAAAAGCGAAAATGAAAAAGGTTCTTAGTTTTGTCCTGGTTGCTCTGGTCGTGCTGATGTCCCTGGCTGGCTGTGGTGCGAAGGCAGAGGAAATGAAATTCGGTATGGGTGTCTATGCTTACTATGCAAAGGCAACCAGTGCTGACGGCGAGACCGCCGGTGCCGGTGAAGTAGTCATCAATGCCGCTGCTGTCCTGCTGGATAAGGACGGCAAGATCGTGGACTGTGTCATTGATACCGCTGATAACACCGTTAACTACACTGCTGAGGGTAAGGCTGTTGCCGCCGGCGAGTTCAAAACCAAGTATGAAAAGGGAAAGGACTACGGCATGGTCGCTTATGGCGGTGCTAAGCTGGAGTGGTATGAGCAAATCGATGCTTTCACCAAGCTGATCGCAGGCAAGACCATTGATGAGGTCAAGGCTCTGGTCGCTGAGGGCGATAAGGGGACCGACGAAGTCATCAACGCCGGCTGCACCATCACCATTGCAGACTATGTCAAGGCAGTGGAGAAGGCTGTTGCCAACGCTTCTGAGTCTGGCGCTACTGCCGATGCAACGCTGAAATTAGGGGTTGTCACCTCCGTAGAAGGGACCGATGCGACAGAGGAAAACAAAGGTGCTCAGGTCGTAGATACCACCGTTGTTGCCGCTGCGGTTGACGCAGACGGGAAGGTGATTGTTGCCGATACGGATGCAATCTCGGTTGGATTCAATTTTGATACTAAGGGTGTCACTACGCTGAATACCGCTAGCGAGATCAAGACCAAGAAGGAGAAGGGTGCCGATTATGGCATGGCAAAATACGGCAGTGATCTCAACGGTGATGGCGAGGTAAAGGAATGGAATGAGCAAGCCGCTGCCTTCAATGCCGCTTGCGCAGGTAAAACGGCTGATGAGGTTGCTGCTCTGGCAATCGAAAGCGGCTATGGCGCTGAGTCTCTTCAGAACGCCGGTTGCACCATCCATGTTTCCGACATGGTCAAGGCTGCCGTCAAGGCTGCTACCGTTGCTTAATTTACGGAAAATAAAATCAAAGGGGATGCGTTTGCATCCCCTTTCTTGCGTTGCTCTCTTATTGGTCTTGATGCTCTCCGGCTGTCAAAAAATACCGGAGCGCTATACCACCTATTCTTTTGACTATTTCGATACTGCTACCACCATTGTGGGCTATGCCGACTCCAAAGAGGAGTTCGACTCGGTCTGCACGGACATTAAGGAGCAACTGGCGGAATACCACCGCCTTTATACCATCTATAACCGCTATGAGGGGTTGAATAACCTCTATACCATCAATGAAACGGTAAACGGTGTTCATCAAGCGGTCCGGGTGGATCAGCGGATCATCGACCTTTTGCTGTATGCCAAGGAGATGTATACGCTTACCGGCGGCAAGGTCAATGTGGCCATGGGCAGCGTTCTTTCTATCTGGCA
Source organism: Eubacteriales bacterium (assembly GCA_045660845.1). Lineage (GTDB taxonomy): Bacteria > Bacillota > Clostridia > Oscillospirales > QAKW01 > QAKW01. The sequence continues at coordinate 5,961 of JAZREO010000074.1, read as the reverse complement.
CGATTATCGTACCGCCGGGTTGAACGACCATGCCAATGCCCAACTGCCACCGATGAAGCAGCTACAGGCTGCCGCCGGGCATACAGATATTGAGAACCTGCAGATCGATGAAGAAGCGGGGACGGTCTTTCTGGCGGATCCGGAAATGACGTTGGATGTGGGCGCCATCGCAAAGGGTTACGCCGCCGAGCGGGTGGGACTGTACCTGGAGGAGCAGGGCATCACCGGCTATATCCTCAATCTGGGCGGCAATGTCCGTACCGTAGGTGCCCGCCCCGATGGGACGCCTTGGACTGCCGGCATCGAAAATCCTGATACTGATGATACAGAAAAGCCTCATATCGCCTATCTGCAATTGTCCGGCGAGTCGCTGGTTACCAGCGGTTCCTATCAGCGGTACTATACGGTGGACGGCAAGGGCTACCACCATATTATCGATCAAGAGACCCTGATGCCCGGAGAAAATTACCGTTCGGTCTCTGTGGTTTGCAAGGATTCCGGACAGGGGGATGCCCTTTCCACCGCCCTCTTTACGATGAACTATGAGGAGGGAAGTGCCTTGGTGGAATCCCTTGCGGAGGTAGAAGCGATGTGGGTGCTGCCGGACGGGACGCAGCGCTATTCCTCCGGCTTTGAAAGTTATGCCCTAAAATAAAAAAAAGCCCTTTCGGGCAATAAAAAATAACCCTCGACCGATGCTTCTTTACGCATCTGACTGGTCGAGGGTTATTTCTGTTCACTCTTAATATCTAACATCTTTTAACCTCTCTTTCGTAGGATCGATGCCGCCTTCATTTTTGATCTCATTCCCTGTCACGATACTTTTGATGGTTCATCATGCTCTTAAGTGAGGTCCTTTGTGCGTTCGGAACTTTTCTTTTGAAGGTTGCATCCGTTGGCTCTCAGCATCAGCGTCTGATCCTTCCATTCTTATCAAACACTTCCACTTCCATTATTCGCTGCATACTGAGCGCCGTGGCTTAACTGTACATTGGTATCACCCTTTCCTTTTCTTGTCTATATAATAGCACAAAAACTTTCAACTTTCAATATGTAATATTGTATAAAATTCACTATAATTCTTTATGAAAAACACAGAAATTCATTTCACTCATCATATTTTTATTGACAGGCGCATCTTTTTTCTGTTATACTGAATTTGTTAGGCGTCCCTCAGTATTGCTGAGGGACGCCTTTTTAATCGTCAATGGTTTCCAGCAAAAAGCTGACCGGGCGAAAGCCGTCGTTGCAGGAGATCATGGCAGAGCGGGGGTTCTTCATCCAGCCATCATAGAAATCCCCGCCGCCCTCAGCGAGGGCAAGGGCAAAGGGCGCCATGCTTTCCCAGGCGGAGTCGCAAAGACCTGCTGGTTGCTGTCCGTCCTCGGAGATGAATACCTGCCCTATCTTAATGCCGCAAGCGTGCTCGATGGGGTTTTCATATTGCGCCATCAGATCTTCATATACAGTCTGCCGCATGACAGTGATCTTTACCTTCTTCATCTTATCACCCCTTTTGAACCGATTATAGCAAAAATAGTCATAGTAAAAGCGCAGCTATTGACTGCGCTTTTTACATATCAATACTTTCTCCAAACCATTTTATCCACAACGCCGGTGTAGCTCTGGATCAGCTTAACCACCTTAGTGGAAACATTTTCCTCCACATAGTCCGGGACCGGGATCCCATGGTTGCCGTCCATATTCATCTGGATAGCGGTATCCACTGCCTGGAGCAGGGATTTCTCATCGATGCCGGCAAGAACAAAGCAAGCCTTGTCCAGCGCCTCGGGACGCTCGGTAGAGGTCCGGATGCAGACTGCCGGGAAGGGATGGCCGACACTGGTGAAGAAACTGCTTTCCTCGGGCAGGGTGCCGGAGTCGGACACGCAGCAGAAGGCGTTCATCTGCAGGCAATTATAGTCGTGGAAGCCCAGGGGTTCATTGCGGATCACCCGCTTATCCAGCTGGAACCCACTCGCTTCCAGGCGATTTCTGGAGCGGGGGTGGCAGGAATAGAGGATGGGCATATCGTACTTTTCAGCCATTTTATTGATGGCGCTAAAGAGAGAAAGGAAATTCTTTTCCGTATCAATATTCTCTTCGCGGTGGGCGGAGAGCAGGATGTATTTACCTTTTTCCAGCCCCAAGCGTTGATGAACATCGGACGCCATGATGGCGTCAAGATTATTATGCAGCACCTCTGCCATTGGGGAGCCGGTCACATAGGTGCGCTCCTTGGGCAGACCGCAATCGGCAAGATAGCGGCGTGCATGTTCAGAATAGGCAAGGTTGACATCAGAGATGATATCCACGATCCGGCGGTTGGTCTCCTCCGGCAGACATTCATCCTTGCAGCGGTTTCCTGCCTCCATATGAAAGATGGGGATATGCAGCCGTTTAGCAGAAATTGCAGACAGGCAAGAGTTGGTGTCGCCTAAGATCAGCAGGGCGTCCGGCTTGATCTGATTCATCAGCTTATAGGAACAGTTGATGATGTTGCCGACAGTCGCGCCAAGATCATCGCCCACCGCATCCATGTAGACATCGGGGTCCGCAAGACCCAGATCATGGAAGAAGATGCCGTTCAGATTGTAGTCGTAGTTTTGTCCCGTATGGGCAAGGATGCAGTCAAAATACTGACGGCACTTATTGATGACCGCCGCCAGACGGATGATCTCCGGTCGGGTGCCGACAATGATCAATAATTTGAGTTTGCCGTTGTCTTGAAATTGAATATCAGAATAATCTAATTTGATGTTCATGATTCAACCACCTCAAAGAATGTATCAGGTTTATTGGGGTCAAACAGCTCGTTTGCCCACATAACCGTCACCAGGTCTTCTGTGTCGCTCAGGTTGATAATATTATGGGTATAACCTGGCAACATATGTACCGCCTCGATTCTTTCACCGGAGACCTCAAAGTTCAGCACCTCATCAGAGCCGATCTTGCGCATCTGGATCAGTCCTTTACCAGAAACAACGATAAAGAACTCCCATTTGGTATGATGCCAATGCTGACCTTTCGTGATCCCGGGCTTGGAGATATTGACGCTGATCTGTCCGCATTTTTCGGTGCGCAGCAGCTCGGTGAAGCTGCCCCGGGGGTCCACATTCATCTTTAGGGGGAAGCAGACCTTTTCTTTCGGCAGATAGGAAAGATAGGTAGAATAAAGCTTTTTTGCAAAGGAGTTATGGGGGATCTCCGGCATCACCAGCGATTCCGGTTGCGCCTTAAAGGAGTTGAGCAGCTCCACGATCTCGCCCAGAGTCACATGATGAGTGATGGGGGCGGCGCAATAAAGCCCATTCTCAGTCAGAACTGTTTTGATGCCGTCGAAGGTGCAGTGATGCTCCTTGCCCTCTAAGGCGCAAAGCATTTCGTCCACCAGATCATCAATGTAGAGTAGCTCCAGCTCGATCTTGGGATCGCTGACGGTGATCTCCAGATCGTTGGCGATATTGTTGCAGAAGGTAGCAACCGCGGAATTATAGTTGGGGCGGCACCACTTGCCAAAGAGATTGGGGAACCGGTAGACCAAAGCTTTGGCACCGGTCTGCTGTGCATATTGGAAGAAGAGTTCTTCGCCCGCCTTTTTGCTTCTGCCGTAGTCGCTGTCATATCTTCCGATACAGGTTGCCTGAATGGAGGAGGAGAGCAGGATGGGGCAGGTATTCTTATACTTTTTCAGCAGGTCCAGCAGGGTAGAGGCAAAACCAAAATTACCCTGCATAAACTCTTCCGGGTTCTGGGGACGATTGACACCCGCCAGGTTGAAAACAAAATCCGCTTTTTGGCAGGCTTCATCCAGTAATTCCTTCGGAGAGTCGATGTCATAAAGATAAAGTTCCCCAATGGTAAGAGCCGGATGGGTGCGATCCTTGCCGTCCTTGATGGACTGCAGCGCAGCGGTCAGGTTTTTGCCGACAAAGCCTGCTGCGCCGGTGATTAGAATATTCATGGTCTTTACTTTGCCTCCCAGGCGGTCAGCTCATCCCGGATATACTGCAGGCTAAGCAGTTTTTCCTTGACCTCTTCCACATTCAGCAGCTCTGTGTTGCTGCTGTCAAACTCGGTGAGGGGATTACGTTCCACATCGCCGTCCGTAAGGTATTTGTCGTAGTTCAGGTCCCGCTTGTCCGAGGGGACGCGATAGAAGTCACCCAGATCGATGGCGTTGGCACATTCCTCGTTGGTCAGCAGGGTCTCATACATTTTTTCGCCGTGGCGGATGCCGATGACCTTGATTTCATGATCGGGAGCAAAGAGCTCGGTGACCGCTTTGGCAAGGGTCTCGATGGTACAGGCAGGAGCCTTCTGGACCAGAATGTCGCCGCTTACTCCATTTTCAAAGGCAAAGAGCACCAGATCAACTGCCTCGTCCAGAGACATGATAAAGCGGGTCATGGAGGGCTCGGTAATGGTGATGGGGTTGCCTGCTTTGATCTGCTCGATCCAAAGGGGAATGACGCTGCCGCGGCTGCACATAACATTGCCGTAGCGGGTGCAGCAGATCTTGGTCTTCTCGGGAGAAATCGTACGGCTTTTGGCGACGATCACCTTTTCCATCATGGCCTTGGAGGTGCCCATGGCGTTGACGGGATAGGCGGCTTTGTCAGTAGAAAGGCAGACAATATTCTTGACGCCGGCGTCGATGGCGGCGGTCAGCACATTCTCCGTACCGATGACGTTAGTCTTGACCGCCTCGATGGGGAAGAACTCGCAGGAGGGGACCTGCTTCAAGGCGGCGGCGTGGAAAATGTAGTCCACCCCGTGCATCGCGTTTTTCACAGAAGCCAGATCTCTTACGTCGCCGATAAAGAATTTGATCTTGTTGGCGACCTCCGGCATTTTTGCCTGGAATTCATGCCGCATATCATCTTGCTTTTTCTCATCCCGGGAGAATACTCGGATCTCGCCGATATCAGTCTTGAGAAAACGGTTCAATACAGCGTTACCGAAAGAACCGGTTCCGCCGGTGATCATAAGGGTTTTGTTTTTGAAAGAACTCATACTCATACGCCTCTCATTAACTTAGATTTAGGGCAAACGATATAATAACTCAATTTTAATTATAAATGATTTATTTTTGAAAAGCAAGCCTAAATTCCGTTTCAGGATCCACCGCCTGTGATGTGTATTATTATGATCTTATACCGTTTTGAGTTTCATCAGCATTACATTTAATTAACGGATAATTTTCATGAATTTTATGAGAGACCCTGAGACCGGAAACTTAGCAAGATATTTTAATTTTAGTGTTGACTCATAACGAACCAAGAAAAACCCCTGGAATCAATGATCCCAGGGGTTTTTGCCTAATCCCATCAAGATTGATACAAGAAAGACTTTACCTTAAAAAAGGGGTGTAAAGTCTTGCACGGGTGTTCTGCGGGTTTCAAATTTAAGGATATAAGCCGATGGGGGTTTCAAAATCAGATAACCGTAGAATTTCTCATAATTATGTGGTATAATTAGTTCGATAAATAAGAATTTGACAAAGGATAGGGCTTGTTGGATATTACAAAAGCAATAGTTTTTGGTTTGGCTTTTGGTGTTTCTACGGCTATTGCCCAATATCTCATTAACAAAAAGAAGTAAGTAAATCAGGATTTAGAGAGGATCATGATATGAAAAAGGTTCTTCAAGTAATTTGCTGTGCGGCAGGCAGCGGAATGATTGGTTTCTTTGCAAATCAGTTGAATACAGTAGTGGGATGTGTGTGTTTCACACTTGGTGTTGCTCTGCTTGTTGCTTCAATTGTTATAATCAGCAAAAAGGATAATCAGGATAACTGATAAATTCCAATTCGAAGGAGGCTATATTATGGCAAGTTATATTGTTGCTTTTCTTGTAGGTGTTGTATGTATTGTTCTTGGAATTTCAAATATGCGAGGAAACATATCATCTCTTCATTCGTATCATAGGCACCGTGTTTCCGAAGAAGATAGGATACCA
>JAZREO010000073.1:0-7105 GCA_045660845.1 Eubacteriales bacterium | reverse complement strand
GAAAATGCCCTTAAAATGTTCAAAATGGCTTGAGCAAATGCTCAAGCCATTTTATTATTTCTTTCTCGCTCCGATAGCGGTTTCTGCATTCTGCAGGAGATTAAAGACGGAAGTGGCAAACATGGGGTATTTCTCCCGGATAATGTTTTCATCCATCACCGGCAGCTTTTTGATCCTTTTCAGCCGCTGCTGAATTTCCACCTCTAATTTTTTCATGGTGCTATCGGACATCATCGACGCCACATCCCTTTCCGCACCGAAAAAGGTCTGGGGATTTTCCGGATTGGCGTCATACATCCGGCGGAACATCTGATAAACGCTGATCTGCAGGTAAAGGGAGGCCTTATTGATCAGTTCTTTATCGCCGGTGGCGCCCAAAAGATCCTCCACCACCGCAACAGAATTACAGATCAATTTCTTATTCAGCACCGGCAGCAGGCTACCCGGACCCCGGTTGCCCTGCCCGGCAGCATCCTCATCAGGAACCTCCTCCAGCATGATGGCAGAACCGTTTTTCTCCAGGGAGCGTCCCAGCAGATAGTCGGCAGACACTCCATAAAAATCGGCAGCACGGACCAAAAACAAAAGCCCACATTCCCGGATCCCCTTTTCATAATGGGAAAGCAGTGCCTGGGAGATCCCTAAGCTCTCCGCCGCCTTCTTTTGAGAGAGCCCTGCCTCCTTGCGAAGATGGGTCAGAACTCTGGGAAAATCCGAAACTGCCATGCTGAAATGCCTCCTGCTCTTTTCGAAAACACTATCTAACATTATAACGAAAAAACCGCAGAAAGTCAATCATTACAGCGCATTTTGCGAAAGTTTGGCAGGTATGTAGAATTTGACAAACCCCCCTATTTTTTTCACTACTTTTGTGATATACTAAAATTAAGCAAAGACCCCAAAATAATCAAAAAGGAGTGACCTCGATGAAAACGACGTATGTGACCAAGAAAATGACTCTCTCGGAAAAAGAGAAGCAGCTGGTGGATAAAAAACTTGCTAAGCTCCATAAGTTCTTTACCGATGATGCCACCGCAGCACTGACCTTTACCGTCGTTCGGGAGGAGGTCACCGTCGAGGTGACCGTCATGGACCATGGCATGATCTTCCGGGGCGAACGCAGCGCAGTGGATAAAATGATGGCACTGGACGAGATCATCGATCTGCTCATTCGGCAGGTTCGCAAAAATAAGACCCGTCTTTCCAAGAGCCTCTACGCCGAAGACCCGGGCTTTGATCCCTGGGAGGACGGTGAGGACGATTTCAACCTGGTGCGGACCAAGGAGGTCTTTCTCCGCCCCATGGATCTCACCGAAGCCATCCTGCAGATGAACCTTTTAGATCATAATTTCTTTATGTTCCTCGATAGCGAGACCGAGAAGGTCAGCGTCGTCTACCGCCGCAAGGACGGTCAATACGGACTCATCCGCAGCGAAAACTAAGCATCAAAAAGGCACCCCGCAGGGTGCCTTTTTTTATGCTCCAAAGAGATAGAATCCCAAAGCGATCAACGCAAACAGAATCGGCTGGTGCATGAGGTAGATCCAAAGGGAATGTCTGCCGATCCATTCCACCGAGCGGATCCGCAGGGTGTAAAACCATTCGGGCAGGCGGTGCTCCCGGACCAAGGGACCCAGAAAGGTTCCCGCCAGAAAGAGGAAAAAGTACGGCAAAAGAGGGTAATAATCCGCTGAATAAAAGCCCTCAAAGGGAAAGCCGAGGACCGTCAGCGCCCAATCTACCCATCCCATCCCCCGGCAGGTCACCGCCGCCAGGTAGAGGCAGAATAAAAGGATGCCGCCCGCCACCGGAACCCAGCGGTTTTTGCAGGTAAACAGCCCGTAGAGCAGCATGGAAAACCCAAACATATGCAGGATGCCGAACCAGATCTCCAATCCTACCACGCCCAAGGCTGGCAAGAGGATGGCGGTAACCACTGTCACCGCCAGCGCCGCCCCGGTGACGATGATGCCCCGGCGCAGGACGCTCCGGGAAAAGGCGGTGCAGATACCGCTGACCATCAAAAAGATGCCCACAAACACTTCCTGCAGCACCCAAAAGGTCCAGGTATCCAGAATTTGAAATTCAATATCATAGCCAAAGCTCCACGCCACCTGTTCAAAGGCGAAAAGGGCATGATGCAAGATCATGCCCAATACGGCGATGCCCCGGATCCAATCCAGGGCACTTATGCGTTCCGTTTTCATGCCTGCTGCTTACGGATAGACTTGCGGGTCTCCTCGAGGGCAGCGCTGCTCTTATTCATGCTCTCAGCGGCACGGGCAAGGATGGTATCGCAGTACTCGACTGTTGCGTTGTTCATCTCCTTCGCCTTCTTCTGCGCCTGGGCGATGATCTCCTGCGCCTGGTGCTGCGCCTCCAGATAGACTGCTTCCTGAGAGACCAGCTTCTCCGCCTTGGCACGGGCGGTCTGGATGGTCAGGTCGGCTTCCTCGCGACCCTGCAGAATGATCTTATCCCGCCGAGCAATAATGTCGTTACTCGCCCGGATCTCCTCGGGCAGAGAGGCTCTAAGGTCGGTGATCAGTTCCTGCAGCTCGGTAGCGTTAACAACGCGCTTACCGCCGCTCATGGGGAAGTTCCATGCGTCCTCCAAAAGGTCTTCCATGGCTACCAGAATTTCTTCGATCTTCATCCTTCAATCTCCTTTAAAAATCTTTTTTTAATATCCTCTGCCACCGCCGGGTGGACAAAATCGGTAATATCCCCGCCGTTTTTTGCCACTTCCTTGACGATGCTGGAGGAAAGATACATATATTTCGCGTTGGTATTGAGAAACAGGGTTTCCATCTCGCGGTTGAGTTTTTTATTGATCAGCGCCATCTGGAACTCATACTCAAAGTCCGTCACCGCTCTGAGTCCCTTAACGATGGCAACTGCGCCGTATTCCTGGGCGCAGTCCACCAGCAGTCCGGAGAAGGTAATGACCTCCACATTGGGCAGGTCGGTCAGGCAGCGCTCCAAAAGCTCGATCCGCTCCTCGATGGAGAACATCGGTCTTTTGGTGCTGTTTTCCAATACCGCAACATAGACCTTATCAAATAATTTTGCTGATCTGGAAATGATATCCAAATGTCCTAATGTGACCGGATCGAAGGATCCGGGGCAGATGGCGATTTTCATTCTTCGTTCCTCTTTTCCAAAAGAGTAATTTTTACAGTTCCCTGCCGGTATTCCTTGCGGAGGGAAAGTCCTGCAAAAGAAAGCGTTTCCTCCCCGCCGGTCTCCACCGCCACCAGCGCCCCCTCCGGGAGGAGCGGCGCAAGTCTTGCCAGCGCATCGCAGGCAAGTGACTTCCCATAGGGCGGGTCCAAAAAGATGAGATCCGGGCGTTTTTGCTCTCTTTCTATCATTTTAACACACATGGTATAGTCGATGCAAGTTTCTTTTGATTCTTTTTCAAATCCGCAGGCAACAATATTTTTATGAACCACCGCCAGGGCAGCGGGATTACTGTCGTTAAACCAGCAGCGGGCGGCACCCCGGGAGAGGGCTTCCAGCCCCAGCTGACCGCTGCCGGCAAAGAGATCCAGGACATACCGGTCCGCCAGTTCAAACTGGATGGCAGAAAAAAGCGCCTGCTTCAGCCGCTCCAAGGTGGGGCGGGTCTGCTCCCCCTCTAAGGTGGTCAGTTTCTTTCCACGCCGGGTACCGGCGATGATGCGCATCATACTTCGTTTCCTCCGTTATAATAGTTCCAAACTGCCTGCGCCACGCTCTCCGGCAGTCCGGCTTTTGCCCGGATCTCCTCCGCTGAGGCATCGCCGATGCCCTTGGGGTAAGCTTTTTGGAATTTCTTCAGCCGCGCCTCCCCCATGCCCGGCAGATCCAATAGCGCAGAGCGGGTCATTTTTTTGGTATGCTTTTTCTTCATGTAGGTGATGGCGTAGCGATGAACCTCCTCCTGCAGAGATGAAAAGAAGGCATAGAGGGTGGGATCGCTCCTGAGATCCAGCTCGCCACCGTCAGGAGAGACCAGCCCCCGGGTACGGTGGTGCCGATCCTTGACCAAGCCAAAAAGCGGTATTTTCCCGCAAAGATCCTTGACTGCATTGATATGCTGCAGCCCGCCGTCCATCAGAATGATGTCCGGCTTGCCGCCGAAATCGGCGTCGTCCAAATGGGAGAGCCGGCGCTCCAGCATCTGCCGGGTGGCAGCGTAATCGTCCTGCAGATATTGGTCGCGAATTTCAAATTTCCGGTAGGCGCTGCGCTTAAACCGCCCCTCCTCCCAGACGATCATGCCGCCCACCATCGACTCATTGCCGAAATTGGAGATATCGTACATTTCGATTCGTTTCGGCGGTTCAGGTAGCCCTAAGGTCTGGGCGATGAGGATAGCGGTCTTGCGCGTCCGGTCACCGCCCGCTTCCCGCTCCGCTAATTTCTCCGAAGCATTTTTGCGGCAGAGCGCCAATAGCTCGGTGCCCTTTCCCCGCTGGGGATAGCGGAGATGAACGGGTCCTCCCCGCAGGTTGGATAGATATTCAGTCAATAGCAACTCGTCCTCCGGCGGATAAGGCAGCAAAAGCTCCTTGGGGAGCTGCTCCTGCTGCTGATAGTACCGCTGGATAAAGGGTCCTACCCAGTTTTCCTCCAGCCCGTCCCGGAATACCACCGTATCCTGCATCAAAAGCTGACCGCCTCGGATGACCAGCACCCCCACCGCCAGCAGATCGCCTAAGCGTACTGCGTCCAGGGCATCCTGGTCTAAATATTCCTTACCGGTAATGATCTGATTTTGCCCTAATTTTTCAATTTTTCTGATGCGGTCCCGAAGGGACGCCGCCTTTTCAAACTGCAGCTCCTCTGCTGCCCGCTCCATCTTTTCAGTCAACTGATTTAAAAGAGCTTTATAGTTCCCCTTGAGAAAGTCCATGACCTCCTCCAGCCGCTCCCGGTACTGCTCCTCCGAAACCTTGCCGGTGCAGACCCCCATGCAGCAGCCGATATGGTGCCGGAGGCAGGGACGCCCCTTGCGAAAGTCCCGCGGGAACTGCCGGTTGCAGGTGGCAAGCCCAAAAAGGTCGTTGGCAGTGCGGACGATCTCCGCCGCCGCGCCCATCTGGGGAAAGGGACCGAAAAGCCGCTTACCCTCCCGATTTTCCTGCCGCAGGACCTTCAGCCTGGGATAGTCCTCCCGCAGATCAATGCTGACATAAGGATAGGTCTTATCGTCCTTTAAAAGAATGTTGTATTTAGGGTTATGCTCTTTGATCAGTACATTCTCTAAGATCAGCGCCTCCATCTCGGTATTGACGCAGATATAGTCAAAGTCCGCCACCTTTTCCACCATTGCCATCACCTTGGCAGTATGGCTTTTGACGCCGGTGAAATAAGAGGTGACCCGGTTTTTGAGATTTTTGGCTTTGCCCACATAGATGATCTTCCCCTCCCGGTCCTTCATCAGGTATACCCCGGGGCGGGCGGTGAGCACCGCTAATTTTTCTGTGACTTTTTTAGGGAATTCCATCAGGCAAGCCTCCTTTCTTCCATTTATAGAGTCAGTATAACACAATTATCCCTTGAATTCCACCCTTGATTATGATAGAATAATGAAAAATTTCAAAAGGAAGTAGATTTATGATCAAGCTGATCGCTTTTGATATGGATGGTACCCTCACCGATACCAGCCGCATGATCCCCGCCATTGTCAATAAGACCCTCGCCCACTACGCCAAAGAGCCTCTGCCGGCGGAGAAGATCCTCTGCCATGTGGGGGACGGCGCGCGGAACCTGCTGCTGGGCGTTATGGGGGAATGCGGACTGCAGGTGGATATTGAGGAGATCTTTGGATACTACGACAGTCTGTATCAGGAGGACCCCTCCCCCCTTATCGATCTGTACGACGGAACCGAGGAAATGCTCCGCTCTTTAGGAGAGCGAGGCATCCGGCGGGTGGTACTTTCCAATCGCCCCCATAAGCAGACCGTCCTGATCTGCGGCAAGAAGCTTCCCGGACTTTTGGACGAGGTCTACGGTCAGCGAGAGGGTATTCCCATGAAGCCGGACCCCACCGCCCTCCATCAGATCCTCAAGGAAAACAGTGTTGCTTTAGAGGAGTGCCTGTATGTGGGGGATATGCACTTCGATGTGGATGTTGCAAAAAATGCCGGCGTCCGCTCGGTGGGGTGCCTTTGGGGACTTGGCGGCGAAAAACAGCTGGAAAACGCCGATTTTCTAATCAAAAACCCCTTAGAATTGCTTGAACTGATAGAAAAAGACGAACGGTAGCGATCACCGTTCGTCTTTTTTATAGATCAACAATGTAAATTCTGTGCGGGTGGTTAGGGTCTGATAGTTTTCCAATTTTGCCTTGTCGCCGGAGGAGGTGCGATAATAATAGGGGGTCATTTTAAAAAGCGCTTGCAGTTCCTCATTGGTCTTTAAGGTAATCTCATTTTGGACAGGGCAACGCTCCAAGAGGGTCAGCCCTGAAAGTTCCTCCGGCTCCGGCAAATTGGGCTTCGGCGTATCATACACCGCCGATTTCAATTCCCAGAGATGGTGCTCCCCGGGGACGGCACGAAAAAGATGCCCGCCGGGCTTCAGCACCCGGGCGTATTCCTCCGCTGCCAGAGGCGAAAAGAAATTCAAGAGTGCATCCACGCTCCCGTCTGCCAGCGGCATATGATAGCAGCTTGCCACCGCCAGATGATCGAGCCCTTGGCGTTTGCCTGCCCATTTCAAGGCATCCTTGGAGATATCAAAGCCGATGACCGTAGCGTCCGGCAGGCTTGCTGCCACCCCCTCGGTATACCAGCCTTCGCCACAGCCTGCGTCGGCAATGATGCTATTTTTTGCGGTGTAAAAATACACCTTTTCCTTCAAAAGGTTCCTCAGCGGTGCGTAATAACCCAACTCCAGAAACTGCTGGCGGGCGGCGACCATCTCCCGGTCATCCCCATGGTTACGCTTAGAGGAGCGCTGGCTCTGCAACAGGTTGACATACCCCTGCTTCGCCCGATCATAAGAATGACCACCCTTGCAGAGATAGCGTTTTTCCTCCCGGGTCAGCGGTGCACCGCAGACCGGGCAGCAAAGGATATTCATTCTTTTCCTCCGATCCGCCGATAGATGAGCG
>JAZREO010000072.1:0-6528 GCA_045660845.1 Eubacteriales bacterium | reverse complement strand
TAAGGTGCTGGAGCAGGCAGCCAAGCGCTGCGTCACCGAGGAGGCGGCGAACCGTCTTAGGGAACTGCTGCCTCTTTATCCGGCGCCCTGCGCTAAGGTGCAGATCGAGCAGACTGCGGCGGCGATGCAGCTTTTGGAGCGCAGCCCTCGCTTCCCCTTGAACCGATTGTCCGAAAACCTGCCGCTCTACATAAGCAAGGCGGGAAAGGGTATCACACTTGGCAGTACCGAGCTGATGGCAGCCGGATCCCTTTTGAAGACCGGACAGGACCTGACCCGGTACTATGGGGATAAGAATTTCGATACCCCCTCGCTGGATCTCTTTTTTAGCCAGCTTTATGAGGATCGTAAGCTCTATGAACAGATCGATCGGACCTTTATCACCGAGGAGATCATTGCCGACGATGCATCCCCTGCGCTGGCAGCTATCCGCCGTAAGATCGCATCGACGGCGAACGGCATCAAGAGCCAACTGGAGAAATATATCCGTACCCCTGAGGTGGCAAAGTCTCTGCAGGAGCCTATCGTTACATTGCGGTATGACCGGTATGTGGTTCCCGTCCGGGCGGACAACCGGGGGGAGGTCAAGGGGCTTCTGCACGATACCTCCAATAGCGGCGGCACCTTGTTTATTGAACCGTTTTTTGTGGTGGAGGGGAATAACCAGATCCGCAAGCTGGAGGCGGAGGAAAAGGTGGAGATCGCTCGGATCCTGGAAGAACTGACGGAAAAGATCACCGAGATCGCCGTTCCCCTGCTGACTTCTTATAAATCCATTGTGGCGTTGGATATGGTCTTTGCCAAGGCGAAATACGCCGGCGACGCCCATTGTACTCCGCCTATTCTGAGCAAGGATAAGACAATTGATATTAAGGGTGCCCGCCACCCCATGATCCCCAAGGAAACCATGGTACCGCTGGATATTGCCATGGGCGGGGGCGTCGACACCATTGTCATCACCGGTCCCAATACCGGTGGTAAGACGGTCTTTTTAAAGACATTGGGCCTTTTGTCCCTCATGGCAAAGGCAGGGTTTCCGGTTCCTGCCGAGGAAGCGAAGATTTATATCTTCGACCGGGTCTATGCGGATATCGGTGATGAGCAGTCTATTGAGCAATCTCTCTCAACTTTTTCTTCTCATATGAAGAATATCCGCAATATCATGCAGCATAGCGACAGCGAAAGTCTGGTGCTCTTTGATGAGCTGGGCAACGGCACCGACCCGGTAGAGGGTGCAGCACTGGCAGTTTCAGTCATTGAGCGGCTGCGGCAGGGCGGAACTTATGTTGCCGCCACCACCCACTATACCGAACTAAAAACTTACGCGCTTTCTCATGAAGGGGTGCAAAATGCATCCTTTGCCTTTAATTTAGAGACCCTAAGCCCCACTTACCGTCTGCAGATGGGCATCCCAGGCAAGTCCTATGCCTTTGAAATTTCCAGGCATCTGGGACTTCCGGAGGAGGTCATTGCCGATGCGGAAAGTCGCATTGGAGAGAATGAACAGCAATTAGAGCAGGTTATTGACCGGCTGCAGCAGGAAAAAAACCGCTATGAGGAGCGGCTTGGTGCTCTGGGTGAGGAGCGCCTGGCACTTAAAAAGGAGCGGGACGCCCTGGCGGCGGAGCGCAAAAAACTGCTGGCTGGTGCTGACCGGGAGGTGGCGGATGCCCAGCGCAAGGCGCGCACCCTCATCGAAACCGCCCGCCGTCAGGCGGACGCCTTTATGAAGGAACTGAAGGAAAAGCAAGATAAGCTGGATAAAGCCACCGCCCAAGCTCTGCGCAGCGGCGTCAAGAGCGGCTCCGCCCGGTTGCTGGATCATCTGGGCAATGAGCCCACCGCCGCCCGAAAAGGGGAGGAGATCCAGGGACAGCTGAAGGTAGGGATGCGGGTGTTTGTGGCGAAGATGAATCGCCATGGGACCATCCTCGCCCTCTTGGGTGAGCAGGTGCAGGTGGACTGCGGTGGCATCCGCTTAAAAATCAGCAAAAAGGAACTCTTTGCCCCCAAAGAGGAGGAAAAGAAGGAAAAGGTCACTTCTACCCGGGTGCAGCGGATGGAATCCCATTCCATGGCGAAAAGCGAGCTGGATCTGCGAGGGGAGACCATTCTGGATGCGGAGGAAAAGATCGATCTTTTTCTGGATACCGCCCTTTTGGATCACCTTCATTCCGTTACCATCATCCATGGTAAGGGGACCGGTGCTCTTCGTGCCGGTGTTCATCAATATCTCAAGACCCATCCGCTGGTCAAATCCTTCCGCTTGGGTGCCTATGGCGAAGGAGATTCCGGTATTACAGTGGTGGAACTAAAAGATTGAGGTTAGAGGTGATCATTATGAAATGCAGAAAAATAATGGCGGTGGTATTGGCTTTGATTTTAATGTTTTCAGTGACCGGTTGCAAACGGGGCAATATTGAAAATGTTCAGATCACCATCGGCGAATCTGCACTTTACAGCGAGGAGGAGCTTCAAACGGCGGTGAAAACGGTGCTGAAGTTTTTCGCCCGGGAGTTTGCTCATTGCACGCTGGAGAAACTGGAGTATAACGAGGAGAAATCCCTGCGGGAGGCGGCGTCCTGGGCGGCGCAGTATGAGGCGGAGGAGGCGATTGTGTTGAATTCCAGCTTTGATGTGGACGCGGACTACGGGACCGGACCCTTAAATCCCGGTGAGACCTGTAAGTATACCTGGATCCTGGTCCGTAGTAACGGCGGAAAATGGGAATTAAAAACTTGGGGCTATTAAAAAAGTGCTGTCTTACAACAGCACTTTTTTTATTCACTTTTTTCTTGTTCGATGATCTCTCGGTCCTCCGGGGCGGCGTAGTCTGCTGTGTCGGTGGATTTGCCTTGGCGATGCAGACCGTTATTGATGGCGGCGGTTACAAAGTAGTAGATCACCGCAAAGAGGGGCACGCCGACTACCATTCCCAAAAATCCAAAGATCCCGCCGAAAAGGAAGATGGCGAAGATGATCCAAAGGGCGGAGAGACCTAACTGCTTGCCTTGGATCTTGGGACCGATGATATTGCCGTCCAGTTGCTCCAGCAAAACAATAAAGATCAGATAGGGGATCAGCATGGCGGGCTTGGTGATGAGGATGATGCACGCAGGCGGAACGGCTCCCAGCCAGGAGCCGAAGTAGGGGATGGTGTTGAAGGTGCCTATCACCAGCGCCGAGAGCAGGGCATAGGGGACCTTGAAGATCACCATAAAAAGATAGGTGATGGCTGCCACGATCAGGGAATCCAGCAGACGGGCGGTGAGATAGTGCAAGGTCTTTTCGTGGGTAACTCTGCCCACCGTCAGCACCTTTTCATACCGCTCCTCCTTCTTGAAGAGTAAGCTCAGCACCTTTTTGATCTGGGCGGTCAACTTTTCTTTGCCGTGGAGGAAATAAATGGAGATCACGATCCCCACAAAGATGTTGATCAGCGTACTGCCCACCTGCAGGGTGGCGTTGGCGATCTTGGGTAAGAGTCCGCTCAGGTAGCCGGAAAGAGAACCGACGATCTTTTCGATGGCGCTCTGGATCTGGGCAGAGTAGCGGGTATAGACCTCGTTGATGTCCGGATGTGTTTCAATGAAATCATTGGCGTTTTTTAGAAACGCATTATAGTAGTCCGGGATCTCATTGGCAAGACGGGTGATGCTGCCGACCAGCCGGGGCAGTAGGTAGGAGAGCGCTCCGCCGACAATGGTGAGAAAAAGCGCATAGGTGATCAGCATCGCCAGAACACGCCGCATCTGCGGCTTTTTGAGCTTATGGAGGACCTTGTCCTCCCAAAACCTCATGATAGGATTTAAAAGATAGGCAATGGCAAAGCCGATATAGAATGGGACAAAGAGGGAGAGCACTGTCTTGACCCCGGAGATCACCTGATCTAAGTGCAGCAGCATGGCGATAAAGACTGCGATCGCTGCGCCCACGAAAAAGGCGGTCAGCCCCCAGCCTCGTTGTTCCTTGGTGGCGTTAAATTTCATCGATCATCAAACCTTTCGGAATGTAATAAATCTATTATACACGATAAAACTTGAATTTACAATCATTCTCTGCTATACTTGAATAAAAAAACATGAGGAGAAGGCTGATGCTTTTAATGCCGCAGTTTCTGCTCCCGGATGTTTTCGGGCTGACAGATGAATTTCTGCAGACCCAGGGGGTTCGGGGCATCATCTTTGATATTGATAATACTCTGGTAGGCTTTCGTACCCCTGTGCCTACTCCGGAAATATTGGCGCTATTCAAGCGTCTGCGGAGCCAGGGGATCAAGATCGCCATTGCGTCCAATAATAATCGCAGGAGAGTGCAGACCTTTGCGGAGGGATTGGGGATCTCCGCCTACCATCGTAGCTGCAAGCCCTTGGGATTTATTTTAAATCGGATCCGCCGGGAATTTGGGCTGTCCAAGGGGCAGGTCGCCTTGGTAGGGGACCAGATCTATACAGATATGTTGGGCGGCAACTGCGCCGGGATGATTACGGTGCTGGTGGAGCCCATCGACCATAAGGAAACCGTATTTTTTAAGCTCAAAAGATGGCTGGAGATCCCGGTCATCGAGCGAAAGCGCAGAAAGGATGAGCAAAAATGATTCAGTTCGGACCGGGAGGTAACTGCGAATGGTTCAAGGCGGAGGGAAATAAGAGCTCTGACCGGATGCCCGCCTTTTTGCAAAAAATCGGACTGGACGCCTATGAGGTGGAGTGCGGGCGGGGCGTGCGGATGAACGACGCTGTTGCCAAAAATCTTAAGGCGGAGGCGGAGCGGTGTAATATTACACTATCAATCCATGCCCCGTACTACATTTCTATGTCCTCTCTGGAAGAGGAAAAGAGGCAAGGGAGTATACGCTACCTATTGGAGAGTGCCGCCCTTGCCAAAAAGATCGGAGCGCAGCGTATTATTTTTCATTCCGGCTCCTGCGCCAAGCTTAGCCGGGAGGAGGCAACTCGCTTGGCAGTGGACACCCTGCAAAAGGCGGTGGACGCCTTTGATGCGGAAGGGTATGGCGACTTGATCCTTTGCCCTGAGACCATGGGCAAGATCAATCAGTTAGGCTCTTTGGAAGAAGTGATGACTCTTTGCGGGGTGGATGAGCGTATTCTACCCACTATCGATTTCGGGCACCTCAATGCCCGGGAGCAGGGGCTTTTTTTCGGCGAAGCAGACTATGAGCGGGTGCTGCAGGTGATGGAGGAGTCCATCGGCTCCTACCGATCCAATCATTTCCATGCTCATTTTTCCAAAATTGAATATACCGCCGGCGGCGAAAAGCGTCACCTGACCTTTGAGGATACGATCTATGGCCCTGACTTCGCCCCTTTGGCGGCAGTGCTGGCAAAGAGAGGGGCAGAGCCCATCATCATCTGCGAGTCCGCGGGTACCCAAAGCAAGGATGCTTTGGAAATGAAGCGACTTTTTGAGAAAAATATAAAGAAAAACTGATATTTTACTTGAAAAATGCAAAGTAATCATGTAAAATAAAGTGAAGTGAATTTTTTCGTAAAAGAAAGGAAATATGTAATTATGTTGACAGCTGGCGATTTCAGAAACGGCGTGACCTTCGATATGGACGGTCAGGTTTATCAGGTTATTGAATTTCAGCATGTAAAGCCCGGTAAGGGTGCTGCCTTCGTGCGTACTAAGTTTAAGAATGTCATTACTGGCGCTGTGGTGGAGAAATCCTTCAACCCCACCGATAAATTCGAGAATGCCACTATTGATCGCAAGGATTATCAGTACCTCTATCAGGATGGCGATCTCTACTACTTCATGGATATGGAGACCTATGATCAGCTGCCCCTCGGTGCGGACAAGCTGGGTGATGCCTTCAAGTTTGTGAAGGAGAATGATACCGTCAAGATCATGTCCTATAATGGCAATGTGTTCGGCGTGGAGTGCCCCTTCTTTGTGAAGCTGGTGGTGACTGAGACCGAGCCCGGCGTCCGTGGCGATACCGCTACCAATGTGACCAAGCCCGCTACCCTGGAGACCGGCGCTGTCGTTAAGGTTCCCATCTTCATCAATGAGGGCGAGCTGATCGAGATCGACACCCGCACCGGCGAATATATGGGCCGCGCCAAGGAATAAGGAGAATGACAATGTTAGAAAAAGTTGCTTATATCAAAGGTTTGCTGCAGGGCATGAAACTGAAGGACGAGGATCCCTATAAGGAGCTGTTCGTCAATATCGTGGATGTCCTGGAGGACATGGCTGCTTCTATCGCAGATGTTGAGGACAATATCATCGAGCTGGATGAGTATATCCAGGAGATCGATGAGGACCTGGACGCTGTGGAATGCTTCCTCGACGAAGAACTGGACGAGGACTATGATGAAGATGATTATTATACCATCGTTTGCCCCACCTGCGGGGAAGAGTTCTCGGTGGACGATGAAGTGGCTGAGCTGGGCAAGATCAACTGTCCCAACTGCGGCGAAGACCTGGAGTTCGACCTCAACGATCTTGAGGAGTGCGACGGGGATTGCTCCTGCTGCGGCGAAGAGTGCGACGCTGAGTAAT
>JAZREO010000071.1:0-10096 GCA_045660845.1 Eubacteriales bacterium | reverse complement strand
AAAAAGATTGCAAAAAAGAAGGGATCAGCAATGAAAATAATCGATTTCCATACCCATATCTATCCCGAAGCCATTGCCGATAAAGCAACCCAGGCGGTGCGGGATTTTTATGAAATGGACCAAGGCGGTGTCCACGGCACGGCGGAGTTTCTGCTGGAGCGGGGCAAAGCGGCGGGTGTGGAAGAATTTGTTGTCCTGCCGGTGGCGCTGAACCCGGGGCAGGTGCGCAAGATCAATCAGAATATTATCGATCAGGTGGCGCTCCACCCGGAGTTCCACGGCTTCGGTACGGTCCACGCCGCCATGGACGGCATGATCGAGGAACTGGAGTTTATTGAAAAAAGCGGGCTTTTAGGATTGAAGATCCATCCGGATACCCAGCTTTTCAACATCGATGACGAGCGGCTCTTTCCGATGTATGACTACATTCAGGGCAAGATGCCCATTATTATGCATACCGGCGATCCCCGCTACGACTATTCCCATCCCCGCCGGCTGCTCCGGGTGCTGGAGAACTTCCCAAAACTGGAGGTCATCGGCGCACATTTCGGTGGCTGGGGCGTCCAGGGGCTCGCCTATGAACTTTTGAAAAATGAAAACTGCTGGGTGGATCTTTCCAGCTCCCGTCAGTTTATGAGCGAGGCGTCATTTTATCGCTACATCGATCTTTACGGCGCCGACCGGGTACTCTACGGCAGCGATTTCCCCCTCTGGGACCCCAAGGAAGAAGCCGATTATTTTATGCAGATGAAACTTCGGGACGAGGATAAGGAAAAAATTGCCTACCGTAATGCAGAAAAAATTTTAAAAAAGTATTGACAAGGAAAAAAAGTTGCGTTAAAATACTTAAAAAATCATAAATGCAATGATGATATTAAGGGTCTGCAACCCTTCTTTCAGAGAGTCGCCGGTTGGTGTGAGGCGGCAGAGGATGCAGGCATCTGTCTCGTATCGGAGCAGGATTTCTGAAAATTCAGTAAGAAATCCCGGGAGATCCCGTAACAGATCAAGGGCTTGATGGAGTCCGATGAGTGGCTTCCTTTAAAAAAAGGGGGGCAAGGCCGGGTGGTACCGTGGTCAATTATTTTGTTGATCATCCCGCAAAGAGTGTTTCTCTTTGCGGGATTTTTTATTGAAAGGATTTGAGTTTATGAAAAAGATCATTGTTTCTGATGTTACATTACGGGCATATGCCGAGCAGAAAAACACCCTTTCCTTCCGAGAAAAGTTGAATATTGTCCAGCTACTGGACGCAGCCGGTGCGGATATGATCGAGCTGCCGGCGCTGGTTAATGAAAAAGAGGATGCAGTGGTCTGCCGTACCATTGCCGCCGCCATGAAGAACGCCGCCGTCGCCATCGATGCCGGCGAAGATCCCGCTGCGGCCTGGGAATGCGTGAAAGATGCTGCCGACCCGATCCTGCAGATCGTCCTTCCCACCTCCACTGTGCAGATGGAATATACCTATCACCTGAAAGCCCCCAAGATGCTGGAGAAGCTCGCCAACCTCTGCAAGGCTGCAGCCGCTCTTTGCCCCAAGGTAGAATTCATTGCTCGGGATGCTTCCCGTGCAGAGGAAGGATTTATCGCCGCCTGCTGCAAGACCGCCGCAGAGAACGGTGCTACTGCTGTTACGGTATGCGACGATAGCGGAATCTACTTCCCTGAGGACCACGCAGCGATGATCCGAGAGATCAAGGCAGCCTGCGACCTGCCGGTCTATGTTCAGCCCTCCGATGCCCTTTCCATGGCCGCCGCTTCTGCCATCGAGGCAGTCAAGGCGGGTGCCGATGGCGTCAAGACCGCTGCTTGCGGGGAATACCTCCGCGCCGATGTCCTGGCGGATATCTTCCGTGCCAAAAAGGACGCTTTGGGCGCTGAGACCAATTTGGACAGCACCGCCATCCATAAGATCATTGCCGCCATTTCCGGCGGTAAGGAGGAGCTGAGCGTTGCCCCTGTCGCGCAGGAAACAGAAAGCACTGCCACCCTCAGTAATACTGCCACCCTGGCAGAGATCGCCGCCGCCGCCCGTGAGCTGGGCTATGACCTCTCTGAGGAAGATAACGGCAAGGTCTTTGAGGAATTCAAACGAGTCATCGAAAAGAAAGAGACCATCGGCGCTCGGGAACTGGATGCCATCATCGCCTCCGTTTCCATGCAGGTGCCCTCCACCTTCCATGTGGTCAACTATGTTGTCAACAGCGGTAATATCATCACCGCCACCGCCAACCTGACCCTGGAGAAGGACGGCGAAAAACTCTCCGGCGTTTCCACCGGCGACGGTCCCATCGACGCCGCATTCCATGCTATCGAGCAGATCGTCGGTCACCACTACGAGCTGGACGATTTCCAGGTCCAGGCGGTCACCAAGGGTCGTGAGGCTGTGGGCTCTGCCTTGATCCGTCTGCGTGCGAACGGCAAGCTCTACTCCGGCAACGGCGTTTCCACTGATATTATCGGCGCCTGCATCCGTGCCTATGTCAACGCACTCAATAAGATCGTATACGAGGGTTAAACAAGATGAAATTAGTTTTTTCCACCAAAAATGTACCCGCCGAAAGCTACATCAACCTCTGCAACCTGACCGCAGACTATGGCTTCGACGGCTTTGAGCTTTACGATCCCCTGGCGGAGCGGGAAGCCCATGAGGACAGCATCCTCCATTCCGCTGTCAACGCTGCCGCCAAGCGCAAGCTGATCAACCGCCATATCGGCGTCTCCTTCCTCACCTGTCCCGAACCGGTGACCGGTGAGACCGATCCCCAGCTTCTGAAAAAGTATGTCAGTCTGGCTGCCCGCGCCTCTGCCTTGGGCGTGGTGGTGCAGGTCGGGGAGACCGACGCTGCGACCCTGAAAAAGGTCTTTGCCCCTGCCATCAAGAAAGCCGAATCCAACAGTACCCTCATCCTCATTGAGACCGTCGGTGCATTGGCAGACACCAAAAAGGTCTTAGAGGTCATCGGAATCTTCGGCTCCGCCTGCATCGGCGTCTGCTGGAATATCCGGGAGACCTATTTCACCGCCCGCGAGGATGCAGACACCACCATCCAGAACTTGGGTGCATACATTAATTACGTACGGATCGGCGACCAAAAGGACGGCAAAAATGTCCTCTTGGGGGATGGTACCCTGCCGGTGGCGGACTTTATGAATGCCCTGCGCTCCCTCAACTATGAGGGTTATCTCGCCGCCGATTGGAACGACGAGATCACCGACCCGGATATCGTACTGACCCACTTCATCAGCTACATTTCCGGCAAACTGCCCCATGCGGCAAAGCCCCGGGAGATCTTCTTCAACCGGGATAAGACCGGTACCTTCCCCTGGAAAAAGTACGAGGTGATGGATCTGACCTTCTCCCAGGTGCTGGACGAGATGGTAGCGCGCTACCCCGACCAGTACGCCTTTAAGTACACCACCTTGGACTACACCCGTACCTATGCCCAGTTCCGGGAGGATGTGGACCAGGCGGCTGCGGCACTGATCGCCATGGGCGTCAAGCCCGGTCACCACGTTTCCATCTGGGCGACCAACATCCCTCAGTGGTTCATTACCTTCTGGGCGAGCGTCAAGATCGGTGCAGTGCTGGTTACCGTCAACACAGCGTATAAGATCCATGAAGCGGAATACCTTTTCCGCCAGTCCGACACCCATACCCTGGTAATGATCGAAAACTGCCGGGATTCCGACTATAAGGGCATCATCGAGGAGCTTTGCCCTGAACTGAAGAACACTAAGCCTGGTGAGCCCCTCTATTCCAAGAACCTGCCCTTCCTGCGCAATGTCATCACTGTCGGCTTTAAGATGGACGGCTGCCTGGAATGGGATGAGTTTATGGAAAAGGGGGATACCATCCCCCGGGAGGAGGTCCGCAGACTGGCGGCGGCGGTCAAGCCGGACGACG
The DNA here is from genome assembly GCA_045660845.1 of Eubacteriales bacterium. Taxonomy (GTDB): domain Bacteria; phylum Bacillota; class Clostridia; order Oscillospirales; family QAKW01; genus QAKW01. The sequence continues at coordinate 6,189 of JAZREO010000071.1, read as the reverse complement.
TCTGCAATATGCAGTATACCTCCGGTACCACCGGCTTCCCCAAAGGCGTCATGCTGACCCACCGCAATATTGTCAACAACGGCAAGACCATCGGTGACCGGATGGATATCTCCACCGCCGACCGGATGATGATCCAAGTGCCGATGTTCCATTGCTTCGGCATGGTCCTCTCCATGACCAACCTGATGACCCATGGCGGCACCATCTGCCCCATGCCCTATTTCTCTCCCAAATCCTCTCTGGCGTGCATCAATGATGAAAAGATCACCTGCTTCAACGGGGTTCCCACCATGTTCATCGCCATGTTTAACCATGAAGACTTCCAAAAGACTGATTTCTCCCACATGAGAACCGGTATCATGGCGGGCGCAAACTGCCCCGCCGATCTCATGCGCCGAGCATCAGTGGAGATGAACATGAGAGAGATCATCAGCGTCTATGGTCAGACCGAGGCATCCCCCGGCTGCACCATGGGTGAGGTTAATGAGGATCTGGACCACCGGGTCGAGACGGTTGGCTCTGCTTTTCCCGGCGTGGAATGTAAGATCATTGATCCGGAGACCGGCGAGGAGCTTCCCGACGGCGAGAACGGCGAATTTGTTGCCCGGGGCTTCAACATTATGAAGGGCTACTACAAAATGCCTAAAGCTACCGCGGAAGCCATCGACGCCGAGGGCTGGCTGCATAGCGGCGATATTGCCTGCCGTACCCCTGACGGCTATTATAAGATCACCGGGCGGCTGAAGGACATGATCATCCGGGGTGGTGAGAACCTCTACCCCCGAGAGATCGACGAATTCTATCTGACCCATCCTAAAGTTCGGGATGTGCAGGTGGTAGGCGTGCCCGACCAGCGCTACGGCGAGGAATGCTGCGCATGGATCATTCTCCATGAGGGCGAGAACTCCGATGAGGAGGAGATGAAGGCATACGGCGCCGCCCACATGGCGATGCACAAGGTGCCCCGCTACTTCATCTGCACCAAGGAGTTCCCCATGAATGCCGCCGGTAAGATCCTCAAGTATAAGATGCGGGAAAATTCTATCCAGCAATTAGGCTTGAAATAATTTTTTAAAAATCTATTGACAAATAAAAAACGCGGTGCTAAAATTATTCAAAACTACATATTTAAAAGCGATGACGAAGACGGAATCGGCAAGGAATTTCCAAGAGAGCCGGGGATGGTGAGATCCCGGTAAAGGACTGCTGAATTTCCCATCACTTCCGAGCTGGAGGTCCGAACCAAGTAGGCGCCTTCCGTGACTGCTGCGTGAATGCATAAGGCTTGATAGAGCCTGAGTGGCATCGAAAGATGCAATTTGAGTGGTACCGCGGGTATTTGAATTTTCAAAACTCGTCTCAAAGAAATTTGAGACGAGTTTTATTTTTTGTAAAGGAGAAGAAAACCATGAACACCAACACCGCAATGCTTCGATTGACCGAGATCGCCGCCCGTATCAAGGAGATGCGTGATATCCTGGGCTGGTCGGTAGGCGAAATGGCGGCTAAAACAGAAGTCAGCCGGGAGCAGTATCTCATTTACGAGAATGCCCAGGCAGATATCCCCTTCACCTTTATCCATAAATGTGCGCTTGCCTTCGATGTGGAGCTGACAGAGCTTTTGGAAGGTCATTCCGCCCGTCTTTCCAGCTATACCGTTACACGCAAGGGTCAGGGTCAGGAAACTGCCAAGGAGGACGGCATCGACATCAAAAACTTAGCCCCTATGTTCCGGGATAAGATCGCTGAGCCCTATCATGTCCGCTATAAATATGATCCCGCTCAGCAAAATAAACCCATTCACCTTACCAAGCACAGCGGTCAGGAATTCGATCTGATCCTCAGCGGTACTTTAAAGGTACAGGTGGGCGAGCATACCGAGATCCTCCAAGAGGGCGACAGCATCTACTATAACTCCTCCACCCCCCACGGTATGATTGCAGTGGACGGCGAGGATTGCGTCTTCCTGGCAGTCGTTCTGCCGGGTGAAGAAACCAAGGAATCTACTGTCCGCAAGAGCATCGTTACCGCTAAAAAGTCGGAGCAGCTGATCTGCGAAAAGTTTGTGGAAACTGTGGAGGACGAAAACGGCTGCTTGCAGAAGATCAATTTTGTCAACACCGAAAAGTTCAACTACGGCTTTGATATCGTCGATCAGATCGCCGAAAAGTATCCCGATAAGCTGGCAATGCTCCATCTGGATGTTAATAAGACCGAGCGGCGCTTTACCTTCAAGGATATCAAAAAGGCATCCAACCAGACCGCCAATTACTTTGCCTCTTTAGGCATCAAGAAGGGGGATCGGGTCATGCTGGTCCTCAAGCGGCACTATCAGTTCTGGTTCGCAATGATCGCCCTGCATAAGCTGGGTGCCATCGCCATCCCCGCCACCAATCAGCTGAAGGAGCATGACTTTGAGTACCGCTACACCGCTGCCGGTGTCAGCGCCATTGTCTGCACCTCCGACGGCGACACCGCGGACATCGCCGCTGCCGCCGCTGAAAAGTGCGACTGCCTCAAGACTAAGATCATCGTCGGCGAGCCGAAAGAAGGCTGGCACGATTTCAATACAGAATTTGCCCGGTTCTCCACCAAATTTGAGCGTACCGAGGACACTCCGGGCGGTGATGAAACGGCTTTGATGTTCTTCACCTCCGGCACCACCGGCAATCCCAAGATGGCTGCTCATAAACATACCTATGGTTTGGGTCACTTTGTTACTGCCAAATACTGGCATTGCTGCGAGCGGGACGGCCTGCATCTCACCATCTCCGATACCGGCTGGGGCAAGTCCCTCTGGGGTAAGCTCTACGGTCAGTGGCTCTGCGAGGGCGCGGTATTCGTCTATGACTTTGACCGCTTTGATGCAGACGAGATCCTCCCCATGTTTGGGAAATACAATATCACCACCTTCTGTGCCCCGCCCACCATGCTGCGGATGCTGGTCAAAGGCGATCTCTCCAAGTACGACCTCTCCTCCATCCACCATATGACCACCGCCGGTGAAGCATTGAACCCGGAGGTCTTTAAGCAGTTCCGGGATGCCACAGGTCTTGAGATCATGGAGGGCTTCGGTCAGACTGAGACCACCCTTGCCATCGGTAACTTGGTGGGTACTACCCCCAAGATCGGATCCATGGGCAAGGCTTCTCCGCAGTTCGATGTGGATATCGTCGATCCCGAGGGCAACTCGGTTGCCGACGGCGAGACCGGTGAGATCGTCATCCATACCGATAAATCCATCCCCTGCGGGCTCTTCAAGGAATATTACCTGGATCAGGAAAAGACCGATAACGCCTGGTACGACGATATGTACCACACCGGCGACACCGCCTGGCGAGATGAGGACGGCTACTTCTGGTATGTCAGCCGCATCGACGATGTCATCAAATCCTCCGGCTACCGCATTGGACCCTTCGAGATCGAAAGCGTCATCATGGAGCTACCCTATGTCCTGGAATGTGGCGTCTCCGCCGCTCCCGATGAGATCCGCGGACAGGTGGTCAAGGCAAGCATTGTCCTGACCCCGGGCACCGAGGGGACAGAAGAACTCAAAAAGGAGATCCAGAATTACGTCAAGACCCATACAGCGCCCTATAAATACCCGAGAGTCATCGTCTTTAAGGACGAATTGCCCAAGACCATTAGCGGTAAGATCCAGCGCAATAAACTTTAATATAATATATTAATAAACTATTGACAAAGTCTCGCAAGATATGATAAACTACCTTTAAGGCTATGACGAAGAGTGCATAAGCAGATCCAAAGTCAGAGAAACGGCGGTTGGTGCGAGCCGTTCTGCGGACGCTTGTGTTTGTAGCTTCTGAGCCGGGAGGAAGAAAAGGATTTCCTGAGTAGAACCTCCCCGTGATTGCTGCGTTAACGCATAAGGCTTAATGGAGCCTGAGTGGCATCGCAAGATGCAATTTGAGTGGTACCGCGGGTATTGAAAGTATTTTCAAGGCTCGTCTCAAAGAAATCATATCTTTGAGGCGAGCCCTTATTATTGGACTCCGGGAAAGGAACAAACTATCTTATGAAAGCAACCGGACTTGAGTTTAAAATTCAGGAAATGGCGCAGCGTATCAAAACGCTCCGGGAGATCATCGGCTTAACTCAGGCAGAAATGGCGATGAAGACCGGCATCAGCGAGCAGGAATACCGCCGCTGCGAGGCAGGAGAGCAGGATCTGAACTTTGCCTTCCTTTATCGCTGTGCGCTGGCGCTGAATGTAGACGTCACTGAGATCATCGAGGGCACCAGCCCCCGCCTGGCAGGATACACCGTCACCCGCAAGGGTGAGGGTCAGGAGATCCAGAAGGCCCATGGCATGACCTACTATAACCTTGCCGCCGCCTTTAAAAACAGGATCGCGGAACCCCTCTATGTGGTTTCCGACTATAACGAACACTCGGAAAATGCCGATATTGAGCTGACCACCCATGAGGGGCAGGAATGTGATATCGTAGTCAAAGGCGCCTTAAAGGTGCAGGTGGGCGACCATGTGGAGATCCTCCACGAGGGGGACAGTATCTATTATGACTCCTCCACCCCCCATGGTATGATCGCGGTGGAAAACCAGGACTGCGTCTTTTACGCCATCGTCCTGAACCCTGCCAGCGAGCCCATCACCAAGCTGGTCCATGCCGGTAAGACCCGGGACTTTATTGCTCCCGGCAAAAAGAAGGTGGCAGACCGCAAATGGATCTGGCAGGACTATGCCTTTGTGGACGAGGATGAAAACGGCGTCCTGAAAGCCATCTCCTTTAAGAATGAAAATAACTTCAACTTTGCCTTTGATGTCATTGACCGGATGGGCAGAGAGCAGCCGGAGAAGCTGGCCATGCTGCACATCGGCAAGGACGGCACCGAGCGCCGCTTCACCTTCGCGGATATGAAGCGAGCCTCCTCCCAGACTGCAAACTATTTCAAATCCCTCGGTATCAAGAAGGGCGATAAGGTCATGCTGGTCTTAAAGCGGCATTATCAGTTCTGGTTCTGTATGCTGGCGCTGCACAAGATCGGCGCGGTGGCGATCCCTGCCACCAACCAGCTCAAGGAGCACGACATTGAATACCGCATCAACAAAGCCGGCGTCAAGATGGTGGTCTGCACCTCCGACGATAACGTAGCAGTTGAGGTGGATAAAGCCGCGCCCCACTGCCCCACCCTGGAGCACAAATTGATGGTTAACGGTACCATGGAGGGCTGGCGCTCCTTTGATGAGGAGTACGGGCTGTACACCGGGCGCTATGACCGGGGCGAGAATGCTCCCTGCGGCAGCGATCCCATGCTGATGTACTTCACCTCCGGCACCACCGGCAATCCCAAGATCGCCATGCACAACTATAAATATCCCTTAGGTCACCTGATCACCGCCAAATACTGGCATTGCGTCAACCCGGACGGTCTGCATCTGACCATCTCGGATACAGGATGGGCGAAAGCCGCCTGGGGTAAGATCTACGGTCAGTGGCTCTGCGAGGCAGGACTCTTTGTCTATGACTTTGACCGCTTCGATGCGGACGATATCCTGCCCATGTTTGCCAAATATAATATTACTACCTTCTGCGCTCCGCCTACCATGCTGCGGATGATGATCAAGCAGGATCTCTCTAAGTTTGATCTTTCCTCCATCGAGCATATGACCACCGCAGGCGAAGCCTTGAACCCGGAGGTATTCCGGCAGTTTGAGAAAGCCACCGGGCTGCAGATTATGGAGGGCTTCGGTCAGACCGAGACTACCGTTGCGCTGGCAAATCTTGCCGGCACCAAGACCCGGCTGGGCTCCATGGGTAAGCCGGTCCCCCTCTATGATATCCACCTGGTAGATGCGGACGGCAAGGATGTGCCGGTGGGCGAAGTGGGCGAGATCGTCATCAACGTCAAGGACGGCGCCCCCTGCGGACTTTTCAATGGGTACTATAAGGACGAAGAAAAGACCGCCGAGTGCTGGCATGACGGCTATTACCATACCGGTGATACCGCTTGGCGGGATGAGGACGGCTACTTCTGGTATGTGGGTCGGGTAGACGATGTCATCAAGTGCTCCGGCTACCGCATCGGTCCCTTTGAGATCGAGAATGTCATCATGGAGCTGCCTTATGTTTTGGAATGTGGCGTTTCTGCCATGCCGGATGAAGTCCGGGGTCAGATCGTCAAGGCGAGCATCGTCCTGGTTCAGGGCAC